>JBPYES010000573.1:0-4738 GCA_051984825.1 Jatrophihabitantaceae bacterium | reverse complement strand
TCAGCGAGCGGTAAGGCACCTGCGGGTTCAGGTGCTTGGCGATGTAGCCGTTCAGGTCGTGGTTGAACTCGTTGGTGCTGCCGCTCGGTTCCCCGAGGATCGTGGTGAGGTTGGGGATCGTGATCGGCACGACCGTCGCGCCGTCGGCCTCGAGGTCGGCCTTCGCCTGGCTGAACAGCCGCACCGCCGTGGCGTTGGTGCCGATCATGGACGGGTCATAGCCGATGCGCTTGCCTTGCAACCCGGCCTTATCCAGGTATGCGGTGTAGGTCGCCGGGACGTGGGCGCTGGCGTCCGCGGTCGCCGGGTCGTTCGGATCGGTGCCGACGACCGCGTCGAGGGCAATCGCAACGTCGGTCACCGAACGGGCGAGCGGCCCGCCACTGTCCTGACTCAACGCGAGCGGCACGATGCCGTGCCGGCTGGTGAGGCCGACGGTCGGACGCAGCCCGACGAGCTGGTTGTACGACGACGGCACGCGGATCGATCCGCCGGTGTCGGTGCCGTAACCGAGCGCGGCCAGGTTCGCCGCGACGGATGCGCCGGTACCGCCCGAGGATCCACCGGAGGTGCTGGTCGAGCCGGACGGCCGGTACGGGCTGTACACGTTCAGGCTCGAGCCGGGCGGCGAACCGGTGCTGAACGTCGACGACAGGTTGATCGCGAACTCATCCATGCTCGCCTTGGCGAGGACGATGGCGTGAGCGTCCCGCAGGTCCTTGACCATGAACGAGTCGTCCGAGGTCTGGTTGAGCGCCCAGCACGAGCAGCCGGCGGTAGTCGGCATGTCTTTGGTGTCGTAGTTGTCCTTGACCACGACGGGGATGCCGTCGAGCAGGCTGCGTGGGCCGCCGTTGGCAGCGCGGGCGGCATCGCTTTGGGCCGCCTCGTCGAGCGCGTCCTGGCTGGTCGTGATGATCGAGTTGAGCGGCTGCGTGGCGCCGGGCTGCACGGTTCGGTCGTACGCAGCGATGCGGTCGAGGTACGCCTTCGTCAACTGCACCGATGTGACGACGCCTGCATTCATCGCGGCCTGCATGTCCAGCGCGTCGGCCTCGATCAACGTGAACGTGCCGTCGTCGTAGATGATCTCCTGGGACATCGCGGCTAGGTCAGCCACGGTGAGCGCGCGGTCGCCGTTGAGGTCAGCCGGTGCGACCGCCGGCCATCCCGGGTCGGCCGGAGTCTTGCCGAGATTGCGCTCGAGCTTCTCGAGGTCGTGAGTGTCGATGACGCCGTCACCGGTGATGTCGCCCCTGGTGTACGCCGGCGGGAGTTTGAGGGGGCCGGAGCCGATCGGCGCCCCAGCCTCGGCGCTTGGTGCCGCAGCGAACGCCGGTTGGGCAACAAGGCAGGCCACCGCCGCTATCGGCGTGAGCGTTGCGAGCAGAACCGACTTCGCGCGCCTCGTCGTCAGCACTCGGGCCTCCAAGATCGTTCGGCTTACGTCGCCGTGTCGCAGGCAACACGGTAAACGTCCGATACCTACCTTGTGGCGTTATCCGCGACGATTTGACGCCGATCTGAGCCTGGAGGGCTCACGGTGCTTGCAGCGTGCCTCGGATCGGCGCCCGGAACGGCGCCGCCGACGGGCAGCTTGCTCGCAGCGACGAGAGTTGATTCCGCTCGGGTTGTCAGCGGGTGGCCGCGTGCGACGGCATGTCGAGTTCCTCCGTCGACTCGACGTCGGAACCGCCGTACACGAGGAGGGCGTACATGACGAGAGCGCCGAGTCCGACGTAGATCAGCGCCCATATCGGGTAGTAGGGAGCCCAGAACATCGCACCGACGCCCCCGAGTCCCGCAGCGACCACGCCGAACCATCGACCGAACTCCGACCCGCCCATCACCGCGAACGCCGCCACGAGGTATATGACGGCAGCGATCAGCCAGACCCAGCCATAGGTCTTCAGGCTGTGCCCAAAGATCGCACCCTCGAGATTCTCCGGCAGCACGCCGTGGTAGCTGAACGACCAGATGGCGTCGAAAATCCGCATGACGCCGGCAACACCCAACACTATGGCAGCGAACAGAACCCAACCTGATCCGCGCGTTGTCATGGCTCTCCTGAGCGGCCCGAAGTTGTTGCGGACGAGGCGAGCGCAACGATCAGCAACCGACTGCCGACCGACAGGATCCGGCTGCCGACTGGTCACCACAGTGCCCGGGATGCGCCAGAGCGGCATCCCCCTCGCCGAATGAACCCCTGAAATCGTGCAGCCGGGCACCTTTCAGCCGCCTCATAAACGTGGCGTGGCCTCGCCTTCGAGGGGCTGCGAGGAAGGATCGGCCGAAGCCAGCGCGGCCTCCAAACTCACCGCAGCAGACCGCAACAGATTCACGGCGGCGCCCCTGTCTTGCACGGTATCCAAGGCTGCGAGGCTGGTCCGTGAGCTGCGCACCGCGTCACGCAGGCTGCGGGCCTGACTGCGGCCGCCATCGTCCACAGCCGACGCCTCGAGCGTCGTCAGCCGATCTTCGATCGCGGCGACCTGGTCGGTTTCCATCCTCCAGCCACCGGCGATCTGCTGAGCCGTGGGCGCCTCCTCGAGGCTGGGGATGAGCTTTCGCGCGAACCACGCGACTTCGCCCTTGCTGGCGGTGAGCTGGTCCGCCCAGGCACGTCTCCGACGTCGCCTGGCTAGCAGCAGCGCGGTCACACCCGCACCGGCCAGCACGAGCGCACCGATCAGCCACCACAGCCACGACGGCGGTGAATCGCTCGTATTGCCGGATGCGGCCGCAGAGGTTTGCGTCGCGGAAGGGGTTGGTGTCGCTGCCTGAATCGCGGCTGCCGTGGTTGTTGGGGTCTGCGTCTGAATCTGCGTCTGCGTCTGGGTTTGCGTCTGAATCCGCGTCTGCGTCTGTGTCTGGGTCTGTGTCTGGGTCTGCGTCTGCGTTTGGGTCGCGGGCTGGGTCTGCGTCGGCTGGGTCTGCGTCGGTGTCGCGGGCTCGGTCTGGGTCGGGGTCGCGGGCTCGGTCTGCGTCGCCGGTCTGGAGCGTGTGGGCGTCGGCGTCGCGGTATCAGCAGCCGACTCACTCGAGGTCGCTTCCGGCGATGCCGGCGACCGGGATGGCAGAGCGGAGAGCGTCGGCGACCGGGTCGGATTGAGCCGCCCACCCGAGCCGCAAGACGCCACAACGACGGCTGCCAGCGCAATGACGATCGCCAGGCGTGCCGGCCGCAGCTGTCGGTAGGCGTCGCGTGCTGTGATCACATCCGGTCTCCTTCGGTCAGGAGCGACAGTCCGAAAGTGCGCGTACACCATCGGGCCGATCCGGTCAGGCGACATCACACACGCAGGGTGAACCCAGCGGACGCGCAGGTCAGCCGCCGGACGCGAACACGCGGCGTAGCGATCCGGGTGTGTATCCGATCTCCCGCCGCAGCAACCTCGTCAGGTGGGCCTGATCCGAGAAGCCGGTCTCCGCGGCCAACGTGGCGAGATCGGTCTCACCGGACGCGAGTTGATCAAGTGCCGCCCTCAGCCGCAGCCGCAGCCGATAGCGGGTGATCGTGCCACCCGTCGCGCGCCGGAACACCCGGCTCAGGTGACAGGCGGAGAGGCCGGTGCACCGGGCCAGATCAGCCAAAGACACCCAGAGGTCGGCAGCCAGCCGTTCTCGTACGTGATCAACGGCGCGGTGCGATGTACGCGAACCCGGCAGGGCGCACACCTGTCCGGAGCCGGTCAGCACCGAGCCGACCAGAACATGGCTGCGCTCGGCAAGCTCGTCCGGCGTCGCTCCACACCGGGCTCTGGCGAATAAGGCACGGTGCG
Source organism: Jatrophihabitantaceae bacterium (assembly GCA_051984825.1). Classification (GTDB taxonomy): domain Bacteria; phylum Actinomycetota; class Actinomycetes; order Mycobacteriales; family Jatrophihabitantaceae; genus DASXRA01. The sequence goes on along the minus strand of JBPYES010000573.1, from coordinate 956 downwards.
CGACATCAATGTGTGGCGTCGTCTCGATCGCCGCATCCGGGCAGCCGCCCACCCCCAGCAGTGCCGACATCTCCTCGTCCGAAACGGCGATGGACGTACACCGGTCGCCGCCCAGCGGATGGGCGAAGGCCTGCTCGGTCCCTGGTCGCGGTAGATAACCCGCCGACGAGTCCAGCACCATCTCTCGCTTGCCGACCCGACGGCGGAACAGACCTGATCTGATCAACACCACCGTTTGGCGCAGCACCGGTTCGGGCACCGTCCAGCCAACGGGCTCGTGGACGCAACGCACATCGTTGACAGTGACCGTCGAGGTCGCAACGAGGGCCTGGCCGGTCAGCACAATGCCACGCTAGCGACGACCGCCGACAGCGCAAAAGCGTTCAAGACGTCTCGCGCGCGCATGACGATGATGGGGTTATGGACAACCCGCTGCACTGCCTGACCGCCACCAGCCCGCATCCGGACCTCGGTGCGAACGGCGATCTCTACGGACAGTTCATCGGCTCATGGGACGTCGACAACCACGAGTTCGACGAGTCAACCGGCGAGTGGTTCGACACCAAGCGTGAAGTCCATTTCGGCTGGATCCTTGACGGTCGTGCCGTACAGGACTTGTGGGGCGACCCAGAGCGGGGATTCGGGACGACGATCCGGTCCTACGACTCGGCGATCGACGCCTGGCGGGTCGGCTTCTTCGCTCCGTGGAGCGGGTCCTACTGCACGCTCATCGGACGTTTGCAGGACGACGTGATCATGCAGGAGGGACACGCGCAGGACGGCCGACCCATCCGCTGGACGTTCAACGACATCACGCCCGATTCCTTCGTCTGGCGCGGGGAGATCTCCGACGACGGCGGCAAGACATACCGGCTCGAACAAGAGATGCACGCCCATCGCCGCGACCAGTCACCCTGAGCCATGACGGCACGCTCTGCGCTTTGAGGCCGCGCTAT
>JBPYES010000572.1:0-5743 GCA_051984825.1 Jatrophihabitantaceae bacterium | reverse complement strand
TTCTACACCGCGCTGTACCACTCGATGCTCGGACCGAATCTGGAAGGCGACGTCGACGGCCGGTACATGGGCTCCGACGACACCGTGCACCAGGCGCAGGACTACACCCCGTACGCCAACCTCTCCCTCTGGGACACCTATCGCACGCAGAACCAGCTTCTCGAACTGCTCGCGCCGGACGTGTCACGCGATGTCGCGCTCTCGATTCTGGCGGTGCAGCGCGAGGGTGGCTGGCTGCCCAGATGGGAGCTGCAGGGCGGCGAGACCAACATCATGACCGGTGACCCGGTCACGCCGTTCCTTGTGGAGAACTGGTCGCAGGGGCTGCTCGCCGGCCACGAGGAGGAGGCGTATCAGGCGCTGAAGCAGAACGCGACTGAGGTGCCGCCCGCGTCCGTGCCGCAGAACGGCCGGCTCGGCAATACCTGGTACACCACGCAGGGTTATGCGCCGTGCATGCCCAGCCATGTGCCGGCGAAGGGCGGCGACGACGACCTGCAGCACGGCGCGTCTGCCACCCTCGAATACGCAGTCGCCGACGCAACACTGTCGCTGATGGCGAATGCCCTTGGCCACAAGCAGGATGCGGCGCTGTTCGCGCAGCGTGGCCAGAACTACCGCTCGATCTGGGACCAGAGCACCGGCTTCTTCCGTCCCCGTACTCAGGATGGCATCTGGCAGTCGCCCTACGACCCGTCGACGGCGCAGAACTGCTTCCACGAGGGCGACGCCTACCAGTACCAGTGGCTCGTCCCGCAGGACCCGGCCGGCAACACTGCGCTGCTCGGCGGCGAGTCAGCGACGGCGAAGCGTCTCGACGACTTCTTCGACTACACCGACCTGCTGACTGATCCCGCGGGCACTGCGCGCACCAAGTGGGTCGGTGCGGCCTACGACTACTACGGGGCGACGACGTACAACCCGAACAACGAGCCGGATCTAGTCGCCCCGTACACCTATCTGTGGACGGATCATCCCGACCACACCGCCACTGTTGTGCACGCCGCGGAGACTCTCTTCACCAACGCTCCGAACGGCATGACTGGCAACGACGACCTGGGCGCCATGTCGAGCTGGTATGTGTTCAGCTCGCTCGGCCTCTATCCGTACATGGCAGGCGGGCAATTCTTCGCCATGACGAGCCCGCAATTCCCCCATGCGGTCGTCCACATCGCCGACGGTGCGAAGCAGGGCGGCGCGCTGACGATCGACGCACCCGGCGCCGGCGCGGATGCCAGCTACATCACCCTGGCCAGCATCTCTGGCAAGGCGTCGACAAAGAGCTGGGTCCCAGACAGTGCCGTGCTCCACGGCGGCACCATCGACCTGACCCTCTCCGGCACGCCCGGTGCCTGGGGCACCGGTCAGAGTGACCAGCCGCCGTCCATCGACAGCAACGGCGGAGGCCTGCCGCGCCAGATGTCGGCGGCGTTCTCGCCGAAGCAGACGGTGCTCATGCCGTCGGCGGGCGCCGGTGCCACGACGAAGCTCAACCTGGCTGTGCTCGCAACCGTGCCTGGCAGCGCGCGTGTGCAGGTCAACGTCAGCGGCCCGTCCGGATGGACGGTCACGCCGACTTCGACCGTGACCACGCTGCAGTCCGGCGGGATCCCGTTGGAGCAGGTGGTGCCGGTGACCGTCAGCGCACCCCAGGTTGTGGCCGACGGCGACTACACGGTGACGGCAACCGTTAGTTCAAAGGGTGTCGCGACCGTGACTGCGGCCTCCACGATCCGGGTGGCCCACGCGATCGACTTCGACACCGGGACGGCGGCCGAGCAACCCTGGCTATACGACCCGGACGGCTCGCAGAGTGCCGGGCCGGGCAACCGCTTCGCCGACGGCACCAGCCACTTCACCTACCGCTTCCCGCTGCCTGCCGATACGACCAGTGCATCCGTGACGCTGTCGATCGACAACGAGTTCCTTGTGCAGGTCAGCTCGGACGGCCAGAACTGGACGACGGTGCTCCGGGAGACGCAGGAAGACCACGACGGGCAGAACAAGGCCGACCGCACTGTCGACCTGACCCCGTTCCTGGGCGCGGACAAGACCGCGTACGTCAAGGTCTCGGACAGCTTCCCGCAGGACGGCTGGGGCGGGCGCGTCTCACACGTCAAGGTCACCGTGAACTGAGCAGGCTCACCTACGACTAGGACGCCGGCGCGGCCGGACGACGCTTGCCGCGTCGGGCGACGTTCGTGCCGCGCGGCGCACAGCGCTCATGCGGCCCGTGTCGTGGCGGTGCCTGTGCCTGCCGGCGTGCTGGTTGCGGGCGTTTGGCTAGCGCTGCTCGACGGCGATGATTTCTGCGACTTTGCGGTGGCGATAGCGTGCTCGAGTGCGGCGATCGTGGCCGCGTCGACGGTCCCGGTCGGCTTGACCCCCAGTGCGGTCTGGAACGACTTCAGCGCCTCGGTCAATGCGGGTGTCCAGTTCCCGTCGACCGGTCCGGTCCAGTATCCAGCGAGTTTGAGGGTCTGCTGCACCGCTGCCGTCGAGGCCAGGGCTTGCTGGGCAACGGCTCCGCCCTTGGCTTGCAGATCCGCTTGCAGGGCCGCGTCGGTGGCCTTGTCCACTGTTCCGGTGACGGGCAGGCCGTGCGCTTTCTGCAGGGCCTCGACAGCATCGACCGTCGCCGGTCCGTACACACCGTCGATCTCGCCGTGGTAGTAGCCGGTATCGGCGAGCGAGTTCTGCAGTGCCTGGGTGTAGTCATGCACTGCAGCTTCGGCCTTTTTCTGCTGCTCGTCGGTCAAGCATCCGGCGTCAGCGAAGAGACGTAGCCAGGCCATCTCCAGCTCGACGGCGGCGGCATTGAATTGCTGCGATGCCTGTTTCAGCGGAGTCTTGTCCGTGATCCCACTCTGCGCCGCAGTGAAATCTGCCTCGGCCTGCTTGACCCGGTTGACCGTGGCGCTAGGCGCCAACGGCGTGGGCGTCGCCGTAGGCGTCGCGGTCGTCGGAGTTGTCGACTTGGTCGAGGTCCCCGAGGACGAGGCTGCGGCCTTGGCCCCCGCCAGCTCGGCCTTGGCGTCGGCAAGGTTCTTCTCGGCGGCGACCACTTGCTGCTGCGCGTCTACTGCTGCCTGGGCGCTGGACACGGCGTCCTCGCGGGGCTGCTGCAAGTCGCTCCCGGCGTCCTTGACGTCACCGACCGTAGGCGCGCTCTGCGTAAGCACGTCGCCGTAGCCGTCCAGAGCGGTGATGTAGCTCCGGCTGGCCTTGCAGAAACCGGTGGTTTTCGCTGCAAGATTCGACTGCGCAGCCGACAGCGCTTGCTGCGCGTCGGACACATGTTTCTCGGCGAGCTTCACTTTCCCGTTTCCGTTGCCGCTGCTGCCACACGCCGTCACCACAACAGCCGCTACACCCACGCACGCGAGCGACCGCAGCCACACGCCGACACCTCGGCACGCGTTCGTCCGAATCATGCGGTCAGGGTCCGCGCGCTTGTCCGGAGGCGCGTCACCTGGCACGGGTGAGGTCCGATGACGATCACCCCGCGCGGCTCCGGGACTAGGGCGTGCGTCGCCGCAGCGTGGCGGCCGCGCCGATCAGTGCGGCCGCGGCGAAACCCGCGATGATGAGGATGTTGCGCCAGAAAGCGGACGTCACGGAGTCGGTGATGACCTGCTTGGTCGCGTCGATTGCGTAAGAGAGCGGTAACACGGCAGAAATCCAGTGCAGGACGGTGGGCAACTGGTCCCGCGGGACGATGATTCCGCAGAGGATCAGCTGCGGGAGTAGCACGAGCGGCAGGAACTGCACGGCCTGAAATTCGGTCGTTGCGAACGCGCTGACGAACAAACCCAGGGCGGTGCCGAGCAGTGCGTCGAGCACCGCGATCAGCACCACCAACCACGCCGAGCCGCGTACCTCGAGTCCGAACGCCCCGAAGGACAGCCCTGCGCTCAGGAGGGCTTGGACGATTGCTGCGCAGCCGAAGGCGATGGCATAGCCGAAGATGAAGTCGGCCCGTGCCATCGGCAGGGTGAGCAGCCGTTCCAGTGTGCCGCTGGTCCGCTCGCGCAGCGTGGTTACCGAGGTGATCAGGAACATGATCAGCAACGGGAACAGTCCCAGCAGCGGCGGACCGTACTGATCGAAATCGTGCGACGGCAAGATCCAGGCCAGCAAGCCCATGAGAAGCACCGGAACGACCAGAAGCATCGCGACCGTGCGGGGATCGCGGCGCAACTGGCGGAAGATCCGCTCCGAGGTGGCCCATGTTCGTGTCGCGGTCATGATTGCACCGACTCGATCAGGAATAGGAACGCCGACTCGAGGTCGGGTTGCCCCGTGCGGGCTAGCAGCTCCTGCGGCGGGCCCGAGGCCAGCAATGCGCCGTCGCGCATCAGCAGGACATGGTGGCAGCGCGCCGCTTCGTCCATGACGTGGCTGGAGACCAGCAAGGTCACACCGCTCTCGGCGAGCCGCCCGAACAGGCCCCATAGCTGCGCCCGCAGAACCGGATCAAGCCCGACCGTCGGTTCGTCGAGCAGCAGCAACCGCGGCGATCCGAGCAGCGCGGCGGCCAGCGAGACGCGGCTCTGTTCTCCTCCGGACAGGGTTCCGACGACCCGCTGCGCATTGTCAGTCAAGTCGACCTCGGCGAGCACCCGCTCTACGTCCCGAGCTGGCGCCCCAAGCGTGGTCGCGAAGTAACGCAGGTTCTCCGACACCGTCAGATCGCGATACACCGACGGCGTCTGGGTCATATACGCCACCTCGTGGCGCAAGTGGGCCGTGCCCGCTGACTGATCGAGCACCAGGACCTCGCCGCCGGCCACGATCTGCGTACCGACGATCGCGCGGATCAGCGTCGTCTTCCCGCACCCACTCGGTCCGATCAGGCCGGTAACTCGACCCTGCGCGACGGTCAGCGATAGATCGCGGAGCACCTCTCGCCGCCCGCGCACGACGCGAAGCCCCGACACCCGAACTGCTGGTACGTCAGCCATCCGCACACTCTCCCAGGAAGTGCGCTGCGGACTCGGCAATCCATGCAGGCGTCAGGTCTTCTGGGTTGATTGGATGGTCGTAAGCGCGATGGTGTACACGATGTCGTCGATGAGGGCCCCGCGCGAAAGGTCGTTGACCGGTCTGGCCAGGCCTTGGAGCATCGGGCCGATGCTGACCACGTCGGCACTGCGCTGGACGGCCTTGTAAGTGGTATTGCCGGTGTTCAGGTCGGGAAAGATGAAGACGGTGGCGCGTCCCGCGACGGGGCTGTCCGGGGCTTTGGTCGCCGCGACCGACGCGATCGCTGCCGCGTCGTACTGCAGCGGGCCGTCGACAACGAGGGACGGTTCGCGTTCGCGCACCAGGCGGGTGGCCTCGCTGACTTTCTCCACATCGGTGCCCGAGCCGGATGTGCCTGTGCTGAAGCTGATCATTGCCACGCGGGGCTCGATGCCGAAGGCACGCGCGGAGGCCGCGCTCTGGACGGCGATGTCGGCCAGTTGCGCGGCGTTCGGGTCGGGGTTGACCGCGCAGTCGCCGTAGATGACCACCTCATCAGGCAGGCACATGAAGAAGACCGACGACACCAGTTCGGCGGTGGGCGCGGTGCCGATGACCTGCAGCGCCGGGCGCAGCGTCGCCGCAGTGGTATGCACCGCGCCGGCGACGAGGCCGTCGGCCTCGCCGAGACGCACCATGACGGTGCCCAGCATCACCGGATCAGTGAGCTGGTCGCGCGCTATATCGGTGGTCATGCCTTTGTGCCGGCGGGCCTGTA
>JBPYES010000571.1:0-6204 GCA_051984825.1 Jatrophihabitantaceae bacterium | reverse complement strand
AAGCCGGTGACGTCGAAGCGATGGATCTCGGTCTGCTGCGGCGGCACGTGCGGCGGCACCGGGCCGCCGGGATTCGGCGCCTCACCCGCGGACTCCGGCACCGCGATCGGCATGGCGTAGAACCAGTACGCGCTTTCCGACTACGACGGCTACCTGCGCGTGGCGACCACCAGTGGGGAGGCCTCACCCGAGAGCGCGGTCTACGAGTTGCGCGCCGAGACGCTTACCCGGGTGGGGTCGGTCGGGGGGCTCGGCAAGGGACAACGCATCTACGCGGTGCGTTTCATCGGGGCGATCGGCTACGTCGTGACGTTCCGGCAGGTGGACCCGCTGTACACGCTCGACCTGCGCGATCCGGCAAGGCCACGGGTCGTGGGCGAGCTAGAGCTCACCGGGTACTCGTCCTACCTGGCCCCTGCGGCCGACGGCGAGCTGATCGGCGTCGGTCAGGAGGCGACGAACCAAGGCCGCGCGGTGGGGCTTCAGGTCGCGCTGTTCGACGTGCACGACCCGGCACATCCCCGCCGGCTGGCGCAGCTCGTCAAGAACGACTTCCACTCGGAGGCCGAGTTCGATCCGCATGCATTCCTGTACTGGCCGACGACCGGCACCGCCGTACTACCCGTCAATTCCTGGACCACCGGCAGCGCCACCCAGTCGGCGCTGGTGCTGACCGTCGGCGCGTCCGATGTCGCTGTCGCCGGGACGATCAGCCAGCCGGACGCCGGCGACCAGGCCGGCATCTCGCGGGCGATGGTGATCGGCGACCAACTGTGGACGCTCTCGGGCGCCGGCCTCATGGTGAGCGACCTGGGATCGCTCACCACGAGCGGCTGGATCCCGTTCTAGGCAGCTGGCTGGTCGAGCGTCGCCTCGGCCTCGATGGTGATCGTGACCTTGTCGGCGACGACCACGCCGCCGCCCTCGATGGCGGCATTCCAGCTCACGCCGAAGTCGTGCCGGTTGATGACGCCGGTGGCGGTCAGGCCCAGCCGGGTACCGCCCCAGGGGTCGGGCCCGACGCCGCCGAGTTCGACGTTGAGAGTGACCGGCTTGGTGATGCCGCGGATGGTCAACTCGCCGTCGACCAGGAAGTCGTCGCCGTCCGGACGGATGCCGGTGGAACGGAACGTCATCGTCGTGTGCGTGTCGGCGTCGAAGAAGTCGTTGCTGCGCAGATGGGCGTCGCGCTGGTCATTGCCGGTGCTGATGGACCCGAGGTCGATCTCGGCCTCGGCGTGCGATTCCAGCGGGTTCGCCGCGGTGGTAATCGTGCCGCTGAACTTCTCGAACTTGCCGCGGACCTTGGACACCATCACGTGCCGCACCGAAAAGCCGATCTCGGTGTGCGCCGGGTCGAGGGTCCACGTTCCGGTCACGTAGCCGGGAATCGCGACTGCAGTCATTGGGGGCCTCCTATGGTAGAACCGCTTCAACGGTTGAGGGCTAAACTACCGCAGGGCCCGGAGGTATTCCAGGTCAGGTGTCGTAGTCCACGATTACCTCGTCGGTGACGGGCGTCGACTGGCAGGTGAGCACGAAGCCGTCGTCGGTCTCGTTGACGTCGAGGGCGAAATTGCGCCGCATGTGCACCTCGCCCTTGGTGAGGCGCGCCCGGCAAGTTCCGCAAACCCCGCCCTTGCAGGCGAACGGCAAGTCGGGGCGCACCCGCTGCGCGCCTTCCAGGATGGTGGACGTCCGAGGCAGCGCCACAGTGGTCGCGCGGCCGTCGAGGACGACGGTGACCTGGCTGGCCGGGCCTTGCGGCGCCGCGTCGGCGTGGGTGGCCGGCGGCGGGGCGACGTCCTCGACGTAGAACAGCTCCTGATGGATCGCGGCCGGCGCGACGCCGAGCTCGCCCAGCACCTGCTGAGCGTCGCAGACCATGCCGTACGGACCACACAGCCACCAGTGGCCGACTGCGTCCGGGTCGCAGAGCAACGGGAGCAGGGTGCGCAGCTTGGCGGCATCGAGTCGCCCCGTGAACAGTTCCACGTCGCGCGCCTCGCGGGAGAGCACATGAATCAGCTGGATTCGGTCGGGGTAGCGATCCTTCAGATCGGCCACCTCGTCGGCGAACATCACCGTGTCGGAGCGACGGTTGCCGTACAGCAACGTGACTCGGCTTGCCGGCTCGCAGCGCAGCACCGAGGCGGCGATCGACAGCACCGGGGTGATGCCGGATCCCGCCGCGATCAGCACGTGGTGGGCGGGCGCGTCCAGCGCGGGACAGAATCTGCCGGATGGAGGCAGTGCCTCGATCGCGTCGCCCGGCCTGACGTCGTGCACCAACCAGCGTGAGAGCGCACCCCCGGCAACCTCACGCACTCCGATACGGGGCCGCTCGCCGAGGGCTGCGCAGATCGAGTACGAGCGGCGCGCCTCGTTGCCGTCGATCACCCGCCGGACCGTCAGCGACTGGCCAGGCCGGAACGCGAACTCGTCCGGCGCGTCGAACGTGATGGCAACTGCATCTGCGCAGAGCTTGTCGACGGCGGTGACCTGCAGCTTCTCGAACGTGACCACTCAGATCGCCTTGACGTGCTCGAACGGTTCGGCGCAGGTGGTGCACCTGTGCAGCGCGGTGCAAGGAGTAGGACCGAAGCGGGACACCTCGACAGTGTCGGACGATCCGCAGCGCGGGCACGGTATTGCGGTACGACGGCCCAGCATGACCGGTATCGCGCCGGCGGCCTGCCCCGGCGGTGCGATGCCGTGCTCCTCAAGCTTGCGCTTGCCATCGGCGGTGATCCAGTCGGTGGTCCAGGGCGGGTGCAGCACGGTGCGCACGTTCACGTCGGCGAAGCCGGCGTCGTGCAGTCTGGCTGTGAGGTCGGCCCGGATGGCGCCCATCGCCGGACATCCCGAGTACGTCGGGGTGATATCGACGGTGACGTGCTTACCGCTCTCGTGGATGCCGCGGAGGATGCCCAGATCGGCAATCGTGAGCACCGGCAGCTCCGGGTCCAGCACCGTCGCCGCGACGTCGCGCGCGCTCACTTCGCTCCTCGGGCCTGCGGCCCTGCGATGCTCACTCACTGCACCGCCATTCGCTCCGCTCCTCGGGCCTGCGGCCCTGCGATGCTCACTCACTGCACCGTCATTCGCTTCGCTCCTCGGGCCTGCGGCCCTGCGATGCTCACTCACCACGTCGCCCCCGGATGCGCGCGGGCCACGCTCTGCATCTCGGCGAGCAAATAGCCCATCGCCTCGGTGTGGATGCCGTCGCGGCCGGTCTTGCCCGCGACCCGGGCGGCGCCCGAGACGTTCGGCACCGCCAGCGTCGCCGCTTCGAGCACCTGCCGGATTGCCGCGTCGAACTCTTCGCGAACCTCTACGGTGTCGAACAGCTCGTCCACATAAGGCCAAACTGCCTCCAGGCCGGCGGCCATCCGCCGGTGCGACACGTCGGTACCGTCGCCGAGGCGGACCGTCCACGCTGCGGCGTACTCGCGGTGATAGGTCAACTCCTTCACGCCTTTGGCGGCGATCGCGGCAAGGACGGGGTCCGGGGCGTCGACGAGCCGCTCGAACACCGCAAGGCGCCAGGTGGAGAACACCAGCAGGCGCGCGATCTCCTGGGCAAAGTCGCCGCGGGGGAGTTCCGCGAGGCGGACGTTGCGAAACTCGTGCTCCGCGCGCAGGTAGGCCAGCGTGTCTTCGTTCTCGCCGATGCCCCGCGCTTGCGCAGCCCGGCTGAGCAACAGCCGAGCCTGGCCGAGGAGATCCAGAGCGAGGTTGGCAAGCGCGACCTCGTCCTCGAGCTCCGGCGCGTTGGTGCACCACTCGGCGAGGCGGTGCGACATGATCAGTGCGTCGTCGCCGAGCGCGAGGCATTGCTCACCCGTGTCCGTACCGGGGGGTACGGACGTGTCGATTCCCGCCAGCGGGTCATCGAAGCCGGTGCCGAACGCCCAGTGCGTATGGTCGTTCAGCTCGACAATCGCGTCATAAGCATTTGTCACTGTTCAGCCTCGCTCTTCGCGCAAGCGCTCATCGCTAAATTCGCTCCGCTCCTCGGCGCTTCGCGCCTGCGATGCTCACTCATATGTGCGGCACGTCCTCGGGGATCTCGTAAAACGTCGGGTGCCGATACACCTTGTCGCCGCTGGGCGCGAAGAACGGATCCTTCTCGTCAGGGCTGGAGGCTGTGATCGCGTCGGAGGGGACGACCCAGATGCTCACGCCTTCGTTGCGCCGGGTGTAGAGATCGCGCGCATGGTGTAACGCCATGTCCGAGTCGGCGGCATGCAGCGAGCCGACATGCACGTGGTTCAGTCCGCGCTTGCTCCGCACGAACACCTCCCAGAGCGGCCAAGTTGAATCCCGCCTGGGCGATTCGCGCGGGTGCTCCTCGCTTTGTGGTTCAGTCACCAGCACTCACCTTGGCCTTCGCGGCGTAGGCCAGGGCGGCTTCGCGGACCCAGGCACCATCGTCGTGGGCGTGGCGTCGCTGGGCGATGCGCTGCCTGTTGCACGGACCGTCGCCACCGACCACCCGCTTGAATTCGGCCCAGTCCGGCTGGCCGAAGTCGTGCTGCCCCCGCTCGGCGTTCCACCGCAGTTCCGGGTCAGGCAGCGTGACGCCCAGCGCCTGCGCCTGCGGCACAGTCATGTCGACGAAGCGTTGCCGCAGTTCATCGTTGGTATGCCGTTTGATCCGCCACGCCATCGACCTTGCCGTGTTCGGGGAATCTGCGTCGGGTGGCCCGAACATCATGAGCGACGGCCACCACCAGCGATTGGTCGCGTCCTGGACCATGTCGCGCTGCGCCGGCGTGCCCTGCATCATCGTCAGCAGCAACTCGTAGCCCTGTCGCTGGTGGAACGACTCCTCCTTGCAGATTCGGATCATCGCCCGGGCGTAGGGGCCGTACGACGATCGGCACAGCGGGACCTGATTGCAGATGGCAGCGCCGTCGACCAGCCAGCCGATCACGCCCACGTCGGCGAATGTCAGGGTCGGGTAGTTGAAGATCGACGAGTACTTCTGCCGGCCCTCGATCAGCCGCTCCGTCAAGTCGGTGCGCTCGGCGCCGAGGGTCTCGGTCGCCGAGTAGAGGTAGAGCCCGTGGCCGGCCTCGTCCTGGACCTTGGCCAGCAGAATCGCCTTACGTCGCAAGGACGGGGCGCGAGTCAGCCAGTTGCTCTCCGGCTGCATGCCGATGATCTCCGAATGCGCGTGCTGGGCGATCTGCCGGATCATCGTCGCCCGGTACGCGTCGGGCATCCAGTCGCGGGGCTCGATGCGCTGGTCGCGCGCGATCGTCTCCTCGAACTCCTGTTCCAGGGTCTCGGTCACTTTGCCACCAAGGTCAGCACGTCGTACTTCGCGACGGACTCGCCGTGCTGGTTCGTCACGTCGGCGTCCCAGCGGACCTCGCCGTAGTCGGCGTCGACTCGCGGTGTGATCTGCTTGGCGGTGAGCGTGACGGTGAGCGAGTCACCGGGATTCACCGGAGTCAGGAAGCGCAGGTTCTCCAGCCCGTAGTTGGCGAGCACCGGCCCCGGATCGGGATGCACGAACAGACCTGCGGCGAAGGACACGATCAGGTACCCGTGTGCCACGCGTCCGTCGAAGAACGGGTTGGCGCGCGCCGCCTCCTCGTCCATGTGCGCGTAGAACGTGTCGCCGGTGAACTCGGCGAAATGCTCGATGTCCTCGAGCGTGACGGCGCGTGGACCGCTCACCACAGCATCACCGATCCGCAGCTCAGCGAGCGACTTGCGGAACGGGTGAACGCCCTCGGTGCGCTCCGCGCCTGCCACCCACTGGTTCGTCACGCGCGAGAGCACCCGCGGCGAGGCCTGCACGGCGGTGCGCTGCATGTGGTGCAGCACGCCGCGGATGCCGCCCATCTCCTCGCCGCCGCCGGCCCGTCCCGGACCGCCGTGCACCAGCATCGGCAGCGGTGAACCGTGGCCGGTCGACTCGCCCGCATCGTCACGATCGAGCACGAGCAGCCGTCCGTGCCACGGCGCCACGCCCAGCACCACGGACCGCGCGAAGTCGGCGTCGCTCGTCACGACAGATCCGACCAGACTGCCGGCGCCCCGGGCAGCGAGCGTGATCGCATCGTCCGTCGACCGGTACGGGATGAGCGTGGACACCGGGCCGAACGCCTCCACCTCGTGGGGCTCGGCACGGTCGGCGGGCGCCTGCAGCAGGATGGGCGACAGGAAGGCGCCGCGTTCGGGATCGGC
>JBPYES010000570.1:0-10803 GCA_051984825.1 Jatrophihabitantaceae bacterium | reverse complement strand
GCGTGCACATCTTCACCAGCGCCTCCCGTGCCGAATTCGCGTGCAGGCTGCACATTCCTGGGAGCCCGGAATTCAGCGCGATCAGCAGGTCGAGGCACTCCTCCTGACGCACCTCGCCGACGATCAGCCGGGACGGGCGCATGCGAAGGGCTTCCTTCACCAGGCGGCGCAACGGGATGTCGCCAGTGCCCTCCAGGTTGGCTTGCCGCGTCTGCATCGAGACGACATCCGGAAGCGCAACCTGGAGCTCGAAGACCTCTTCAACAGTGACAATCCGCTCGCGGGCCGGGATTGCCGCGCAGAGGGCGTTTAACAGGGTCGTTTTGCCTGCCTGCGTACCGCCCGACACGAGGATGTTCAGCCCCGCCGCGACACAGCCTTCGAGGAAGCGCGCCGCCTGGTCGGTGAGCGACCCGACGGCGACAAGCTCGTCCAGCGAGTGCAGGCCGAGCACAAACTTGCGGATATTGACCGCCATGTGTTCCCGGGTGATCTGCGGGATCACGACGTGCAGCCGCGAGCCGTCCGGAAGCATCGAATCGACGAACGGGTGACTGAGATCAAGGCGGCGGCCGGAGGTCCGCAGCATGCGCTCGACCAGCTCGGCGACCTGGTCCGCGGTGAGGATCAGCGTCGTGAGCTCGGAGCGGCCCCTACGGGCGATGAACACCCGGCCCGGCTCATTGATCCAGATCTCTTCGATGGATGGGTCGTCGAGGAACGGCTGCAGCGGGCCGAAGCCGGCGACGGCATCGAGAACCGACCGCGCCAGCTGGGTCGCGTCACCGAGCGGCGGCAACGCGGACGTGACGGCTCGGTCGAGATAATCCGAGATCACATCGTCGATCAGCAGCCGGACGGCGGCCGGCTCGGCAACCGGGTCTATGCCGCGGCGCCTGACGAGCTCGCGCACCTCGTCCTCGACGATCCCCAATCCCGTCGCCACACGCCTCTCCCAGATAGGCGGGTACGTCCGGGAGAGCGTAGTGCGTCCGCGTACCTGGTGGGATGCGACGCCCGCACCTTGTGGACGGCGTCCGGCGAAAGCCATTCGCCGAGCATCGGAGCCATCGGGAAAAGTGGGGGGGTGACCATCACGGCGCCGGCATCGACCCGGCAGCGCGCCCGAGCCGCTGTCGCGGTCACGTTCGTCGCGAATGGGATGCTTTTTGGTGCGTGGGTGCCACGTATTCCGGAGATAAAGCACAACCTCGACCTGTCGTCGGCCGCGCTGGGCTTTGCGTTGCTCGCGCCCGCCGTCGGTTCGGTGCTGTCGATGAGGCTGTATGGGCGGGCCAGTGCGCGGTACGGCTCCGCCAGGCTGACCCGGCTCAGCTTGGTGCTGTTCTGCGCGTTCGGGTGGCTGCCCGGCCTCGCCGGCAACCTGCCGACGTTGTGGCTCACCCTGTTCATCTGGGGTGGCGCCGTCGGCGGGCTGGACGTGGTGATGAACGCCCAGGGGGTCACCGTCGAGCAGGCGTACGGCAGGCCGGTGCTCTCCGGATTCCACGCAGCGTGGAGCGTCGGCTCGCTCACAGGCGCGCTCATCGGCGGCGCCGGGGCGGCCGCGCATATCCCGATCGCCTTACAGCAGGGCGTACTTGCGGCGGTGCTGCTCGTCGGCGTGTTGCTCGCGAGCCGCGCGTTCCTGCCGGACCCGCCGCACCACGCAGAGGTCACCCAGCCCAGCCGCCGCGGCCTGCCCGAGCTACGCCTCCTGCTGCTCGGCATCGCCGGGCTGTTCGCGTTGATGAGCGAGGGCGCCGTCGCCGACTGGAGCGGCGTGCTGCTGCGCGACAACCTGCACGCCAGCGCTGGCCAGGTCGGCCTCGCGTACGCCGCCTTCAGCGCCACGATGACTGGAGGGCGGTTCGTCGGTGACCGGCTGGTGCACGCCCTGGGGCGGGTCCGCTCGATCGCCGTGCTCACGATCGTCGGCGCGGCCGGACTCGCCGCCGGTATGGCGTTCGATGCGCTCCCCGGGGCAGTGATCGGCTTCGCCCTGCTCGGCGTCGGGTTGTCGGTCATGGTGCCGGTGCTATTCAGCACGGCTGCGGACGGCGCGGCGCCAGGGCCGGCGATCGCCACGGTGTCGACCCTGGGCTATACGGGGTTCCTGGTCGGCCCGACGGCGATCGGCCTTATCGCACAAGGCACCAGCGTGCCGTTCGCGCTATGGCTGCTACCGATCTTCACCGTTGCGGGCGGGGCGCTCGGGATCACGGCCGTGCGCATGACGCGACGCCGGGACTAGCGATTAGCGGGATGCTCATGCAGGAACGCGTCGATCTCGGCCCTGTTCGCCAGGGACGCCGAGGCACCGAACCGCTGGACGGACAGCGCGGCAGCGGCGCTTGCCCAGCGCAGCGCGCCTTGCAGGTCCGGATGTTCGCTGCGGGCGACGGCGAAGGCGCCGACGAAGGCGTCGCCTGCCCCGGTCGTGTCGACGGCGCCAACCTCGAACGCAGGAACGGTCAGGGGTCGCTCGCCGCGTCGTTCGTAGCGGGCACCGGCGGCGCCGAGGGTAACGAGCAGGTCCCGATGCTCAGCCGGGCCGAGGTTGAGTACGTCCTCCTCATGCTCGTTGGGCACGAGCAGATCCACGATGTCGAGCAGCTCGGGCGGCAGCGGCGCGGGCGGTGCGGGCGTGAGCACGACAGCGACGCCACGCGTGTGTGCAAGCTGCGCTGCCTCGACGACGGCGGTCATTGGGAGCTCAAGCTGCAACAGCAGGACGTCTGCCCCGGCGATTGCCGCACGATGCACGTCGCTCAGGGCCTGCACGGTGCCGTTCGCGCCGGGCACCACCACGATCGAGTTGGCGCCCGCCGTGTCGACCGTGATGTGTGCCGTACCGGTAGGTACGGCGGCCGTGTCCAGCGCCGACGCGTCCACACCGGCGGCAGCAAGCAGCGCGCGGACCTGCGCGCCGTACGCGTCTTCGCCGACCGCACCGGCGAAGCGAACCTCTCCCCCAGCGCGTGCCGCGGCGAGCGCCTGGTTGGCGCCCTTACCTCCGGGCACCGTTCGGAAGGTAGTGCCGGTCACCGTCTCGCCAGGGCGTGGCGCGCGGTCGACGCTTACCACGAGGTCCATGTTGGCGCTGCCCAGCACCGTGATCCGGGTCGGCATGGCAACGGCATACCACGGCGGGGAGCCCTCAGTAAGGTAGTGATGACGAGTCGGGGAGGCGTGGCGTGAATACAGCTCGGCTTCGGTTCCGAGCACCGCCGGTACTGCTGTTCTCGCCGGCTCCGTGGACGGCGACGTGGTACCTCTTCTGCTCGCTCCTGCTGGGCGCCGTATGGTTCACGGTCGCGTTCACCGTCCTGGTGACCGGCCTGATCGTCGGCTGGCTGTGGCTGGGGTTGCCGCTGCTTGCCGCCGGCCTGGCCATCACGCGCGGCCTGGCGAGTGTCGAACGGCATCGGATCTGTCCGGCGATCGCTGCGCCGTACCGCCCCGTCGGCAAGCGCGGGCTCCGTGCGCGACTCGGCGACCGGGTGCGTGACCCTGCTACGCGCCGCGACATGGTGCTCCTTGTCGCCTTGTGGGTGCCGCTGTTCGTACTCGACACCGTCGCCGTGACGCTATGGCTGGTCAGCCTGGCGCTGATCAGCTTGCCGATCTGGTATCGGTACGTGCCGAACACGTTCGACAACGGCACGAAGGCACACGGCGTGGCGTTCGGCTCGTTCCCGAACGGCCCCCACGGAGCGGGCGCACGGGGCGTGTTCGTCGATAATCGGTCCACTGCGCTGCTCGCGGCAGCGGTCGGCCTGGTATTGCTGGTCTTTGCCGCGAACTACGTCGTTGTGGCAATCGCCCGCACGCACGCGGCAATCACCCGGGCGCTGCTGCGTCCGACAAACGATTCGCTACCCGCCGACCAGACTGTGGCCGCAAGCTCGGAGGCACGCGTAGCGCGGTGACTGCTCAGCTGTTGCGGTATTCGCGCAGCAGGCCGCGGCTGATGATCGTCTTTTGGATCTCGGACGTCCCCTCGCCGATGAGCAGGAACGGCGCCTCGCGCATGAGCCGTTCGATCTCGTACTCCGCGGAGTAGCCGTACCCGCCGTGGATACGGAACGCCTCCTGCGTCACCTCGGCGCAGTACTCAGAGGCGAGCAGCTTCGCCATGCCGGCTTCAACGTCGTTACGCTCACCGGAGTCCTTCAGCCTGGCTGCATTCACCATCATCAGGTGTGCTGCCTCGACCTTGGTGGCCATCTCGGCGAGCTTGAACGCGATTGCCTGGTGGTCGGCGATCGGCTTGCCGAACGCCTTGCGTTGCTGGGCATACCCGACGGCCAGTTCGAACGCCCTTATCGCAACGCCACATCCTCGTGCGGCCATATTCACCCGGCCCACCTCGATGCCGTCCATCATCTGGTAGAAGCCGCGGCCCCGTATCCCGCCGAGGACCGACGACGTCGGCATACGCACGCCGTCCAGCACCATTTCGGTTGTCTCGACACCCTTGTAGCCCATCTTGTCGATCTTGCCAGGGATAGTGAGCCCGGGCCGGGTCTCGCCGAAGCCGGGTTCCTTCTCGATCAGGAATGTCGTCATATTCCGGTACACCGACTCCGCGCCCAGTTCGTCGCGCACCAGAGTGGCGACGATGCCGGCGCGGGCGCCGTTGGTCAGCCACATCTTCTGCCCGGTAAGCACGAAGTCGTCGCCCTCCTCGACGGCGCGCGTCTTGATCGCAGCGACGTCCGACCCGCATTCGGGCTCGCTCATCGAGAACGCACCGCGCAACTCGCCGCTCGCCATGCGCGGCAACAACCGCTGCTTCTGCTCATCCGTACCGTGCTGGGCGATCATGTAGGCCACGATGAAGTGGGTGTTGATCACTCCGGAGATCGACATCCAGCCCCGTGCGAGCTGCTCGACGACCAGCGCATACGTCAGCAGCGACTCGCCGAGTCCGCCGTATTCCTCGCTGATCGTCAGCCCGAACAGACCCATCTCGCGCATGCCGTCGACGATCGCGTCCGGGAACTCGTCCTTGTGCTCGAGTTCGGTCGCGTGCGGCAGGATCTCCTTGTCCACGAAGGTCTTGACCGTCGACAGGATCTCTTTCTGGAACTCGGTCAGGCCGGACGTCTGGGCGAGGCGGGCCATGTCGAACGCTCCTCGGGGAACGGGACGTTACCGAGAAGTATCGCCCGCGCCACCAGGGCGCCACCGGTGAGATGGCTCTCAGTTGCCACCGTTCTCGAGCTTGGCGAAGTCGACTGTCTGGCTGTCCGGCGGCGGCGTGATCGAGTACGTCTTGCCATAGTCGGAGAACGTCAGCGAACCGCCGTCGCTCGACGGGTCGACGATCTTGATGATCACCGGCGCGCCGTTCGCGGCAACGTACAGCTCCGTGTTGTCGGATGTGGAGCGGTACTTGGTCGTGGCAGTGCCGTTGACCGTTGCCGGGCCTACCTGCTGTATGTCGGAGTCAGAGCCGTCGCTGCCAGACATCATCTGACTGACAAAAGCATCCTTGTCGAACGACTTGGTCAGCTCAGTAAATCGCTGATCGTTTGCGGGCACCTTCACCCATTTGCCGTGGAAGAGCGCCACGGCCGCCGCGCCGCCCTGCTGTTGCCACAGCGAGTCCGGTGCCTTGAAGTACACCGACTGCCCGCCAGGGTTGATCAGCTCGATCTTCAATCCCTCCTGAACGATCGAGCCCGCCGCCTGGTGCTGGCCGAAGTGGATGTCGAACTGGATCGGTTTGCCGCTGTCATCCTTGGCGTTGCCGACCATGTGGAAAGACGTGGCGGCCTTCATCGCCTGCTCCACACTCGCCTTGAGCTGGGCCGGCGAGGTGCTTGACCCGCTGCTCGCGGTGCTGCTCGAGCCGCTGCTCGATCCGCTGCCGGGCCCGCTGGACCCGTTCACCGGGGTGCCCTTGGTGCTCGAACTGCAGGCCGCGATCACCGTTGCGGCGGCGATGGCCGCGGCCACGCTGAGAGGTTTGCGCATCATGTGTTTTCGGTTCGCTACTAGCCCGATCATGGTCGCGAACTCTAATCGATGTCCGTTCCAGGGGGCGTTCTATTAGGTCCATTAGGGAAGCGCCGAGCGCTCGGACGGCCCTGCCCGCCGTCGACCGGGACGTTGACCCCGGTGATCCACGAGGCACGGCCAGAGAGCAGGAACGCGACGACGTCAGCCACCTCGGCGGCGGTGCCGAGCCGTCCCCACGGAAACTCGCCGGAAAGCCACGCAGCGAACTCGTCCGGATGCTCGGTGCGGAACTGGTCGTGCCCGCCGCCCGGGATCAGGATCGAGCCCGGGCTCACCGCGTTGACCCGGATCGACAAGGACGCCAGCTCGTGCGCGAGCTGCGCGGCCAGCGTGATCTCGGCGGCCTTCGCCGTCGCATAGCTCGTCCGGGGCGTGGGCCGCATGCCACTGATCGACGAGATGATCACCGCCGAGCCGCCGCCTGTCATGTGCCGTGCGGCGGCGCTGATCAGCGTGGCAGCGTGCACCACGTTGAGCGCCAGGGTGGCCGCGATGTTGGCCGCGACCTCGGCCGGTGCGGTGCCCAAGACCGCCCCGCCGACGGTGCCTCCGGCGTTGGCGACCACGCAGTCGAGCCCGCCGAGCTCGCCGGCCAGCGCATCCACGGCGGCGACCAGCGCTGCGGTGTCGGTGACGTCGGCGCTGTGCGTGACGACCCGGGTACCGTGCCGGGCGATCTCCTCGCGCGCGGCGGCGAGCCGGGTGGCATCGCGTGCCACCAGGCCGACGTGTGCGCCCTCCGCGGCCAACCGGTGCGCGATCGCCAAGCCGATGCCCGCACTGGCGCCGGTAATGACCGCCCGAGCGCCCGCGAGATGCAGGTCCATCAGGACTCGGGCGGGGTGAACGCCGACGTGCGGGTGAGGCCGGCCGCACGGCCCTTGGCCGCGATCACCAGGGCCATCTTGCGGGATGCCTCGTCGATCATCTCGTCGCCCAGCATGGCCGAGCCCTTCCTGCCACCCGCCTCGGACGTTGCCCATTCGTACGCGTCCAGGATGAGCTCCGCGTGGTCGTAGTCCTCCTGGGCCGGCGCGTACACCTCGTTGGCCGCCTCGATCTGCCCCGGGTGCAGCACCCACTTGCCGTCGAAGCCGAGAGCAGCCGAGCGGCGTGCTACCCGGCGGAACCCCTCAACGTCGCGGACCTGCAGATACGGCCCGTCGATCGCCTGCTTGTCGTTCGCCCGCGCTGCCATGAGGATCGACATCAGGATGTGGTGGTACGCGTCGCCGACGTCGTAGCCCGGCGGCTGTTCGCCGACCACGAGCGACTTCATGTTGATCGACGCCATGAAATCCGCCGGCCCGAAAATGATCGTCTCGACGCGCGGCGACGCCTGCGCGATCTCGTTCACCGCAAGCAGCCCGGCGGCATTCTCGATTTGCGCCTCGATACCGATGCGCCCGACCTCAAAGCCCATCGTCTTCTCTATCTGGTTGAGCGTCATCGAAAGCCACTGCACCTGCGCCGCGCTTTGCACCTTCGGCAGCATGATGCAGTCGAGGTTCGGCCCGGCGCCCTCGACGACCTCGATCACGTCGCGGTACGTCCAGTGCGTGGTTAGGTCGTTTACGCGCACGACGCGGGTTTTGCCTTCCCAGCCGCCCTCGTTCAGCGCGGCGACGATGTTCTTACGCGCCTCCGGCTTGGCGAGCGGCGCGACGGCGTCTTCCAGGTCGAGAAACACCTGATCAGCCGGCAGCGTCTTGGCCTTGGCGAGGAAGCGCGGATTGCTGCCGGGAACGGCGAGGCACGAGCGGCGGGGCCGCAGCGTCTGGCTCATGCGAACAGAGCATGCCACCGCATCGGCCAAGCGGTCTGTGACGATCCGCTCAGTCGATGTCGGCCGGAGTGCCACGGCCGCGCACCACCAGGGCGAGCCCGCCGAGCAGCAGTGCGATACCGGGCAGCGCCGACGCAGGCGGACGCTGGTGCAGCCACAGGTACGCGACGAGCGCCGCGCCGGGCGTCTCGAGCAGCAGCGCCAGGCTGACGACCGTCGGGCTGGTCGAGTGCAGCACGACGTTGATGAGCGTGTGCCCGAGCAACTGCGCGCACACCGTGACGAGCACGATCTTGAGCCAAGCGTTGCCCGAGAACCCCGTGACGTGCACGCCTCCCACCGCGCACGCGATCAGCAGCAGTACTGCACAGCTCGCGTAGCACGCCGTGGTGTACGTGGCGGTGGGCATCCGCACCCGTGCCGCGGCGCCGATCGTCACGTAGACCGCTGCCGCAGCGCCTCCCGCGAGCGCCAGCAGGTCCCCGGCGAACGTCCGCAGCGACACCGAGACGTCTGCGCCGGCGACCAGCACTGCGCCGAGCGTCGCCACGCCGATGCCGACCCAGGCGACACGGGGCAGCGTGCGGCCGGCAAGCGTCGCCAGCAGCCCGGCAAAGATCGGTTGGGTGCCCACCAGCGCCGTCGCCGAGGCGACGGACGTCATCGTCAGGCTCGGCACCCACGTGCCGAAATGGACGGCGAGCGCGACCCCGGCGAGCGCTGCCAAGCCCCACGCTCGCGCTCCGACGTGCACCTCCCGCACCGCGAACGCGGTGACGCCGGCGCCGAACACGTTGCGCCACAGGGCAATCGCGAGCGCCGGCGCCGCGGTGGCGGCCATAAGCGGCCCGGAGAACGAGACTCCGGCGATCGCCACGGCGAGCAGTGCCCCATCTCGCGGCGGTGGCGCGGCGAGATCACCCGCCGCCGCACCCACCACATCCGCCATCCTGGCACGTACGGTGACCGGAAAGCGGGCTGGCGACGACTAGCCTTCACACACGTGAGTGCAGTGTCGAGGGTGTTCATCGCCCATCTCGCGGGCATCGGCGTCTTCGACCCGAACGGTGATCAGATCGGACGGGTCCGTGAGGCCGTCGCCACACTGCGGGTCGGGCGGCAGCCGCCGCGCGTGCTCGGCCTGGTCGTCGAGCTGCTGCACCGACATCGCATCTTCGTCCCGATGGGACGGGTCACCCGCATCGAGAGCGACGCCGTCGCGCTCAGCACCGGCACGGTGAACATGAGGCGGTTCGAGCGCCGGCCGAGCGAGCTGCTGGTGCTCAGCGAGCTGCTCGACAGGACCGTGACGATCAGCGAGGACGGACGCCGGGTCAGCATCGTGGACGCGGGCATGGAGCGGAACCGCATCAACGACTGGGAAATCACCCGGCTCGCAGTGCGCGGGGCCGGCGGCCGGATCACCCGCCGCCGCAACGAGCTCTTCCAGGTCGACTGGACCGAGGTCGACGGGCTTTCGCTTTCCGAGACCAGCCAGGGCACCGAGACGCTCCTGTCCGTGCTCGCCGGCATGCGCCCTGCCGACGTCGCCGCGGCGCTGCGCGACATGCCGCAAAAGCGCCGCGTGGACGTGGCCCTGGCACTGGACGACGACCGGTTGGCCGACATTCTCGAGGAGCTGCCCGAGGACGACCAGGTGCGGCTGCTCTCGGCACTCGGCGACGAGCGGGCTGCCGACGTCCTTGAGGCCATGGATGACGATGACGCCGCCGACCTGCTGGGCGAGCTGCCGTCCGACGAGCAGGAACGCTTGCTCAAGCTGATGGAACCCGAGGAGGCTGCGCCAGTGCGCCGCCTGATGACGTACGAGGAGTACACCGCCGGTGGGTTGATGACCACCGAGCCGGTGATCTTGCTCCCGGATGCCACCGTGGCCGAGGCCCTGGCTCTGGTGCGCAATCCCGACCTGCCGACGGCCCTGGCCGCTCAGGTGTACGTGGTGCGTCCGCCACAAGCCACGCCGACCGGCCGGTTCCTCGGCACCGCGAGCCTGCAGCGCCTGCTGCGGGAGGCACCGTACGTCCTGGTCAGTGGTCTGGCGGACAAGGACCCGGCGGCGCTGCGTCCGGACACGCCGATCGCCGATGTCACCCGGCACCTGGCCACCTACGATCTGGTGGCCGCCCCAGTAGTGGACGAGAACGACCGACTGCTCGGCGCGGTCTCGGTCGACGACGTGCTGGACCACCTGCTGCCCGAGGACTGGCGGGACGTGATCGCCGGGAGCGATGGCCATGGCTGAGCGCCGCGACCGCCTCGACCAGCCCCGGGAACCCCGGGGGCTGCGTCCACCCCGGATCGACCCTGAGGCGTTCGGCCAGTGGACGGAGAAGGTCGCCCGCTTCCTCGGCACCGGCCGCTACCTGATCTTCCAGACCGTCCTGATCATCTTGTGGATCGGGTGGAACACGCTCACGCCCAAGCACTTGCACTTCGACCCGTATGCGTTCCTGTTTCTGACCCTGATCCTGTCGCTGCAGGCCGCGTATTCGGCGCCACTGATCCTGCTCGCGCAGAACCGGCAAGACGACCGGGACCGGATCAATCTCGAGGAGGACCGCAGCCAAGCCCGCGGAGCCACAGCCGACCTCGAGTACCTCGCCCGAGAACTCGCCGCAGTACGGCTGGCCCTCGGCGATGTGGTCACCCGCGATTTCCTGCGCGCCGAGCTGTCCCGCATGGACGGTGCCCGCGAACAGTCACCCTCCTAGATTTGCCGGACCACTGCCGCCACCACGGCGGCGATCACGACCACGGCGAGGAACGGGGCGCGGCGCCACACCGCCACCGCACCGGCGCCGAAGCCGGCCAGCCGCGCTGCGTCCCATTGCAGATGCCGGCCGGATGCCACCGCCTCGACGACCACCAGTGCGGCAAGCAGCGCGACCGGCAACAGTTCCACGAGGCGGCGCACCTGCGGCGCATCGAGCAGCCGCGCCGGCACCAGGTACCCGGCGAGCTTGAGC
>JBPYES010000569.1:0-9350 GCA_051984825.1 Jatrophihabitantaceae bacterium | reverse complement strand
GCAGATCACAGCCCGGTTCCGGACACACGGTGTCGTCCATTGCCTTCTCCCCCCCGGTTCGGCTTGAACGGGAACCCTGCCCGAGATTGCTGCGACGGGCATCCGTGCTGACTACCTATCGAGCACTCAAGCTGGATCTAGGTGGTACTCACCGCGATACTCGGCTCGTGGGGGAGTCAGGATTGGCGCGGATCTCGCCGCGGGAGACCGAGGTGCTGCAAGCCGTTGCCGAGCACTTGACGAACGCGCAAATTGCAGCCCGGCTGTTCTTGTCGGTGCGGACGGTCGAAAATCACATCTCGTCGTTATTACGTAAGCTCGGCGCCGCCGATCGCCGGGAACTGGCGGCACTCGCATCATCAACACCCTCCCCCGCGGCCGGCCGCCCCGGAGTGGCCGGATTGCCGACCTCGTGGACGAGCTTCGTCGGCAGGGGCGCGGAACGCGCGGAAGTGCTCGCCTCGCTCGGCCACGCGCGGCTCGTGACGCTCATCGGCCCGGGCGGAACGGGAAAGACCCGGCTCGCCGCTGAGGTCGCGACGGAGCACGCGGCGACATTGCCGTACGGCGGCACCTGGGTGGATCTTGTTCCGCTTCGCGAACCAGGGCTGGTGCACGCCGTCGCCACCGCCATCGGAGTGACCGAGCAGCCGGAGAGGTCCCTGCGCGAGGTCATCTTCGAAGAGCTCGCCCGTCGCGGCCCGTACCTGCTCGTCCTCGACAACTGCGAGCAGCTCACTTCCGCGGTATCGCGGCTGGTCGTGCGGCTGCTGGGCGCCTGCCCGGACGTCACGGTGCTGACCACCAGCCGCGAGCGGCTCGGTGTCCCAGGGGAGCAGCTGATCCACGTCCCGCCGCTGTCCATGACGAACGGCGGCAGTGCACCGGACGCCACACAGCTCTTCCTGGATCGAGCTGTGCTCAGCGATGCGGATCGCGACACGGTCACCGAGATCTGCCGCCGCGTCGACGCACTGCCACTCGCGATCGAGCTCGCGGCCGCCCGGGTCGCCTCACTCGGAGTGGACGGCGTGCTCGTGGCGCTTCAGGACAGCTTCCGATTTCTCACCGAGCCCGGCCGCGAGGAACGGCACCGCTCATTGCGCGCGGTTCTGGACTGGAGCTATGCGCTGCTCGACGCGGCGGAGCAGCAGATGCTGCGTCGCCTGGGAGTCTTCGCCGGTAGCTTCGACCTGGCCGCGGCGGCAGCCGTCACTGACGACGTCGATCACCCCGTCGCAGCCGACTTGCTCGGCAGGCTGGTCGACAAGAGCCTTGTCGGGCACATCAGCACCGTCGCTGGCAGCCGCTGGCGACTGCTCGACACGGTGCGCCGCTACGCGCGAGACCAAGCCGAAACCAACGGCGAGACGCGTGACACTGCGGTGCGGCACCTGCACTGGGCGGCCGAGGCCGCAGCCAAACTTGAAGACCGCCTCGACACGGACAGCAGCTGGCGGGCCGAATTCGACCTCGTGGTCGACGACCTGGATTTCGCGCTCGCCCAGATGCCCGGAGCGGGCCCGGACGGGTCGGCGCATCGGCTGGCCCGCTGCCTCGGTCACCTGCTGTATGCCAGCCGGTTCTTCCGGCTCGCCGAGCTGCGCTGCCGCGACGCCGCGCATCGGGCGCCCACTGCGGCAGATGCGATGACCGACCTGCGGCAGGCCGCGTACGTCGCGACGGCTGATGTGCGAGGCGAGGACGCGATCGAGCTACTGCGTGACGCGGCCGACCGGGCGTTGCTCGCCGGCGATGACGGTGCCTGCGCGTGCTGCCTCGCGCATGTGGTCACCCTGGTGCACCGAATCCCGGCGACCATGCGCGAGCCGCCGCCACCAGGATGGGTCGACGGGCTGCTCGCCGACGCGATCCAGCACGGATCGAGCGTTCCGGATCCGGTCGCACGCGCCTATCTGGCGCAGGCCGCTGCCTGGCACGCGCCGGAGGAGGCGCCGGGAGCGGGCCTCGAACTCGCCGAGGCGGCGTTCACCGCCGCCACCCGCGCCGAGGCCCCGGCGCTTGTCAGCGGCGCACTGGATGCGCAAGCCACGAGACTGCTCGCCATGGGCCGCTTCCGCGATGCTCACACAGTCACCCTGCGACGCGTCCCCCTACTCGACCAGATGCCACGCCACGATCCGCGCAATGCGACCGAGCTGATCGACACCGTTCATATGGTGATCGACACCGGCGTGGCAGTCGGCGCGCTCTCCGAGACGATCACAACGGTGCGCCGTTTCCAGGGCGACGACCTGCTAAGCGCATGGGTGCATTACTCGGGAAGCAAGACCATCGTCCCGCTCGTGTTGGCCGGGCGGTTCGACGAGGCCCTCAACCTTGCGGCGCCGGTGTGGGGTGAGTGGCTACATGCCGGGCGCCCTCCGGCGCGCTGGCTCGCTCCGGCAGCGGTCGCGGTGTCGCTGCTGTTGGGGCTGCGCGGGGACGTTCCGGCTTGCACGGAGTGGCGGGAGCGGGCATTCGCATTCGCCGGCACCCGGGACCTGGCCGAGCGCAGCCATCTGGCCGGGCTGTGGGTGTTCGCACAGCTGCGCCAGGCGGTGCACGCCGGTGCCCTCGATACGGTCGTGGACCTCACCGATCGGGTGCTGACCCGTGTTCCACGCTGGCGGGCCAGCCGCGGGTTCTATGACGCGTATGTGTGGGCCACTGCGGCTGAGGTTGCCGTGCTCGTCGGCCGTCCGGACGCCAACGAGCGACTGCTTGCCGCCCAGCCCGCGGCCGACGAGAACGACTGGGCCGCCGCGTGCCTTGCTCGGGTGCGGGGCCGGCTCACCGGCGATCCGGCGGCGTTCGCCGATGCGGTCGCCGGCTTCGAGCGGATCGGCGCGCAGTTCGAGCGAGCCTGCACGCTGCTCCTGATGCCTGGCTGCGCGGACGAGGGCCGCCTCGGGCTGGAACGACTCGGCTGCGCGCAACCAGCGGCCTGAAATCCCCTGGCAAGCACGCTGCATAACGGACCGCGGCTCGTGGGCCACGATGCCCCGCGAGCCGCGGACTCCCCTCGGCGCTTAGCCGATCTTGTACGTGTAGGGCAGCGTGCTGATGACCGCACCGGTCGTGGCCTGCGGCAGCGCCGTCGGGCCGGTCGGCAGCAGCGGCGGGGTCACGAGGTTCAGGTGGCCCTGAACGAGCGATCCCTTCTTGCCCTGCGGCGTGATCGTCACCGTGACCGCACCGACCTGACCGGGACCGACGAGGATCGGGGTACCGAACAAGTCCGGGGCCTGCCACGGGTCGTTCGTCGACGACGTCACCGCCGGGTCAAACGCTGACGTCCGCATCGACGCCGTGACCGTGGTTTCGCCCGCAGGGGCACCGGCGTCGGTGTACGGGCCGAGTTCGCTGACGGCGGTGAACCACAGGCCGTGGGTGACGAAGCCGTTCTTCTCGCTGATGCTCGCAACCGACACGGCGCTGCCCTGCTTGGCGGCCTGCAGGTCGCCGAACAGGTCAGCGCCCGCGCTGGTGCCCTCCTGGATCTCGACCTGTGCCGGCAACGTGCTGCTTGCGGCGACCGTGAATTGCGAGGTCTCCGGCGGCACGATGTATGCCGGTGCGCGACCTCGCGTATCCGGCAGCGGGAAGGTCAGGCTGCCCTGAAGCGGCGCGGGCTGCACGGTCTGCACCTCGTTCAGCCGCGGATCAGCGCCGATCGCCAACGGCTGCACGCCCGTATTCCGGACCAGCACCGTCGCCTGCACGGGCTGCCCCGCCTTGAGCACCGTCTTAGCTGACTGCGGCAGCCCGCTCGCTTGCGTCTGCACACCGTTGAAGCCGACCGTCCCGTGGAACGCCTGCGAGATCTCGCGCCCGCTGACCGGGTTCTGCACGACGACGACGAGATGCCACCGTCCGGCCGATGGCTGGGCGTCGAACAACTGCGCGTTGAGCCCGGGGCTGATCGCACCGGTCTGATCGAACGTGAGGTTGCTGCCCACGTCGGCGAGCTCGCCGTTGGGGTCGATCAACACGACGTCGACGAAGTTGTTCGGATCGCTGGCCAGGGTCAGGGACACGTCCAGATCCCGCTGCTTCTTCGGGACGTCGAACGCGTAGCTGAACGTCTGCGCGGGCGATACCGCCCGGGCGTTGCCGCCGGTGATCACGCCGGAATAGGCACCGCCACCGGCCGTGTCGATCAGTGCGCGCAAGATCGCCGAGACCGCGGTTTGATGACCGTCGGAGCTGGCGAACGTCACCGCGTAGTCGGTGTCGCCGCTGTTGGCCGGCAACCGGAACGAGACGGTCACCTTCTTGCTCTTGCCGGGAGCCAACGTGAATGTCGCCGGACTGACCTGCCCGACCGGGGTCGCCTTCTGCACGTCGGTCTGGAAGATGACCGGCGCGGCGTGATAGCCGGTCGGCCCCGCGATCGAGTAGAGAATCGCGGTCCACGTCCCGCCCACGGGGTTGCGCACGTCGACATTGGCGTAGTTCGCCGGCGCGGGGCCGCCATGCGGCCGGCTGTTCGCAACGAACCGGCCGGACGGGTCGAGCAATGTCATCCGGATGATGTCGTTCGGACCCTTGGCCTGGAAGGCCATTCGCGTGAACAACCGTTGTGCCCCGCCGGGCACCGTGAACTTCACCTGCTTCTGCACCCACGTGCTGCCGTCGAAATAGGTGAACGTCGGCAACGTGGTGGAGTCGAACGGCACGCTCTGCTGAGCGGACGCGACGGTGGTGTAGCCGCGGGTTCCTGCGGCCACCGTCAGCGGCTTGGTGCCGACGTTGGTCACCGCGACCTTGCCCGACTGGGTGGTTCCCGGCGTGCCGGTGAGGGTGAGCTGGTCGTCACTTGTGACGAGGTTCGACGTGACGTCGGCCGGGGCGGAGCCGCCGCCCGGCCAGGTCAACGCCGCCTCGGTCGCAGCCCGCGCGTCGAGCAGGCCCGCGCCTTGCTCGTCCGCCGGCAGACCCAGATCGTGGGCCGTACCCGTGATGATCTGCTTGACCACCGCGGGGCTCGGCGAGGCGCCGCGATGCGTCGACCGGTACGCCTGGATCACCAGCGCGGCGACGCCGGCCGTCAGCGGCGCGGACTCGCTGGTGCCGCCGAATGACTGCAGATCGGTCGGCTGCGGCGGCGACTGGAAGTTGCGGCAGCCCGTAAATGCGGGCGCACAGACCGCCCAGTTGCCTTCACCCGGCGCCGCGAGGTCGACGGTCCTTCCGAACTGGGTAATGCCGGACGACGACAGCGCCGAGACGTTGTCGCTGACCCACGTGCCGTTGGAGAACGCCGCTGCCGCGTAGGCGGTCTGCTCGTAGAGCCGGTTGTCGGTGGTGCCCGCAACCTGGATCACCTTCGGGTCGGGCGGCGAGCCGATCGTGTTGGTGATGCCCGCGTCGCCGGAGGAGACCGTCACCGAGACGCCCGCGGCAACCGCCGCGTCGTTGAACAGCGACACGGTATTGCGGGTGCTGATGTCCGGGTAGGTGTTCAGGCCGAACGACTCGTTCAACACGTCGACGTGGTCCGTTCCGACCGCGTAGTCGATCGCCTGCAGGATCGAGGAATTGCTCGCGATGACCAACCCGACGAGGCTTGCGCCCGGCGCCACGCCGACGACTCGGATGTTGCAGCCCGGTGGCAGCGGGTGTGCCTGGTTCACGAACTTCGACAAGTCGTGCACCGCAGTGCCCTGTGCCGCGATCGACGACGCGTCACCGAATGCCTCGCGCCCGTCGGAGACCGCGCTCGGTCCGGCGCCGGAGAAGTCCTGGTAGTCGACGAACACGTGTGAGCCGTCCGGACGGATGAAGTCCGGGACGTTCGGGTTCAGGCTGTCGGCGAGGAAGGCGACCTTGACGCCGGCGCCCGTGGCCAGCTGCTGCGCGTAGGGGCTGCCGTCTGTCGTCAGCGCGTGGATCGACTGCAGCGCCTCCGGCTCGATGAGCGGCTTGGACGGGTCGGACGGGCAGACGGCGAACGGGCCGTTTGCATCCGCCTGCGGAGCGGCCGCGGGCTTGCTCGTGGTATTCGAGGCCGCCGCCACCGGTTGCTCGACCTGGACCTTGCGGTCCGGGACGACGGCGGCCACGCTCGGATCTTGCGCAAGAGCTGCCGCCTGCGCGCTGGTGACGCTCGCGGAGAACGCGTTACCCAGTGCGAAGTGCTTGACGTTCTTCGGGGCAGCGCCGGCGAGCTTGCTCAGGACCGCGTCCTGGCTGCTGGTGGCCCTCGCCCGCCGCGCCGACATGTCGTGCTTGTTCGCCGGAGTGCTCGCAAGCTGGTCGCGAAGCACCACGATGACGTTCTGCGGCGCATTCGAGGCCGCGGCCGGCGTCGGGATGGGTGCTGCATTCGCGGCCGCTCCGGCCGTCGCGAGTGCCGCGGCCCCGGCCAAGGCCAGCACAGTGATGATGGATCGTCGGGAATGACGCATCGGCTCGCTCCCCGCAGGTACGCGCGCCCGCGATCGCTGTCGCGACCGCTGTGACGCCGCGGAACTATGCCCCAGTCACGTGCCCTTAACAAGATCTAGTACCCGATGTGCCAAGTGTCTGCCAAGTGTCAGCCGCACTTGAACCAAGGCACTACTTGGTCCGTGGTGTTGTGTGTGTCCGCAGTCACACGGTCGGCTGGCGTGCACTGGTCAATGTCGCCCATTCGGGGGGTCTGGCGTGAAACGTTCAGCCGTTGTGGTGCTGCTCGTGTCAGGTTCGTTGATCGCGGCGGGAGCCGCCGGCGCAACGGGGGCGTCCGCGACGCCGAGGGCACCACAGGGCAATCAGAACGTGATTGTGCTGCTCCGTAACCAGCATTCTGAGGCGCCGGCGACAAAGAGCCAATCGGCTCGGCGGACCGCCCTGCTGAGTGCCGACCAGTCGCCGGTACGCAGCCAGGTCGCCAAACTCAAAGGACGCGTCACGCACGCGTATCACACCTTGAACGCCGTGGCCGCCACCGTGCCGGCCGCTGCGGTGAACAGCCTGCGCAGCGACCCCGAGGTCGCCGCCGTGGTGCCCGACCTGACCTGGAAGCTACCGGCGCGCACCGACCAGGCCGCTACGAAAGCGGCCGCGGCACCCGCCGCAGCTACGCCGGCCGGCATCTGCCCGACCGATCCGGCCAAGCCGATGCTCGAGCCCGAGGCCCTGCAGCTGACGCGCACCGCGTCCGACGATCCGACCGCGCAGACCGCCCGCTCGCTCGGCTACGACGGCAGCGGGGTCAAGGTCGCGTTCATCGCCGACGGTCTGGACATCAACCAGCCCGACTTCATCCGGGCCGACGGCTCACACGTGATCACCGACTATCAGGACTTCACCGGCGACGGCATCAACGCCGACGCGGCCGGTGGAGAGGCCTTCGGTGACGCGTCCTCGATCGCAGCCCAGGGCCGACAGGTCTACGACCTGTCGACGTTCGTCAACGCCGCCCACCCGCTGCCGGCCGGCTGCAACATCCGCATCGAGGGTGTGGCACCGGGTGCATCGATGGTGGCGCTGAAGGTCTTCTCGAACGAGCTGCTGACCGCCCCGACATCGACGATCATCCAGGCGATCGACTACGCGGTGAATGTCGACCACGTGGACGTCATCAACGAGTCGTTCGGATCGAACCCGTACCCGGACACGGCGGACGACCCGATCAGCATCTTCAATCACGACGCGGTTGACGCGGGCGTGGCCGTGGTCGGCGACACCGGTGACGCCGGCATCGGCAACACATTCGGTACGGCTGGCACGGACCCGTGGGTGATCGGTGCCGGCGCCACGACGTCCGAGCGCCTCTATGCGCAGCAGACGTCGTACGGCTTCCAGCTGAGCAACGGGCATTGGACCAGCAACCAGGTCTCGGCGCTGTCGGGCGCGGGCATCTCGCAGACGAACAAGGTCATGGACGTCCAGGCTCCGGGTGACCTGGGTTGGGCGCTCTGCTCGGACAGGCTCGACTCGGGCGGCAACCTGCAGTACTTCGACTGCCTCGACAACAACGGCAGGCCCGCCAACATCGAGGTGTTCGGCGGCACGAGCGAGTCGACGCCGCTGACCTCGGGCGCGGCCGCCCTGATCATCCAGGCCTACCGGCAGACCCACCACGGCGCATCGCCGGCGCCGGCGCAGATCCAGTCGATCATCGACGAGTCGGCCGACGACCTGGGCCTTCCCAGTGAGGAGCAGGGCGGCGGTCTGCTGGACACCTACCGGGCCGTGCAGCTGGCCCGCAGCATTCACGGCGGCACGCCGACCGGATCGGGCCTGTCCACCAGCGACACACAGCTGTCGGCCGTCGCCGAGCCCGGCGACACGGTGACCCACAAGATCACGGTCACAAACGCCGGCGCGGGCACGCAGCGCGTTACTGCAGCGGTGCGTCAGGTCACCAAGATGATCGGCCAGGACAACCAGACGGTGAACATCAGCGCGACCAGCCCGGCCAACACGTTCCTCGACCAGCTCGGCACCAGGCGCTCTTACGTCGA
Source organism: Jatrophihabitantaceae bacterium (assembly GCA_051984825.1). Classification (GTDB taxonomy): domain Bacteria; phylum Actinomycetota; class Actinomycetes; order Mycobacteriales; family Jatrophihabitantaceae; genus DASXRA01. The sequence goes on along the minus strand of JBPYES010000569.1, from coordinate 894 downwards.
GACGACGTTCCGGGTGCCCGTGGGCACCGATCGGCTCGATGCCTCGGTGGCGTGGCAGGCGCCGGTGGGCAAAATCGTGCGGTTGAGCCTGCTCGATCCGCACGGCGCGTTCGCCGCGTACTCGCTACCGCAGGGCACCGGCAACTTCGGCCAGGTCGACATCCACCAGCCGGCGTTCGGCACCTGGACCGCGATCGTGTGGACCGGCGCCAGCGCGGCCGGCTTCTCCGGGCCGGTGCAGCTGCGCACGACCGACTTCCAGGCCTCGTCGGCCGGATCGGTCAGCCCGGCGTCGTTCACGCTGGCGCAGGGCGCCTCGCGCACGGTCACCGTTCGGACGACGGCCCCGGCCAATGAGGCCACCGCCGACTCCCTGGTGCTCACCGGCCGGTTCGGCCAGGCCACGACGGTGCCGGTCATCACCCGGGCGGTGCAGCGGGTGAGCTTCGGGCGTGCGGCCCGGTTCAGCGGCACCTTCCAGGATGCGAACGGCCGGGCCTTCTCGCCGGCCCAAACGGACACGTACCTGTTCGACGTCCCGCGCGGCGCGTCCGACCTGGACGTCAACCTCACCGTGCCGGGTGCCTCGCCGAACGGCATCGTCGCCCACCTGTCCGACCCGAGCGGGGAGCCGGTGGCAAACGACCTGAACCAGCGCCCGTCCGGTGCCGCCACCGTCACCGACAACGGCCTGCAGATCGTGCACGCCAACCCGGTGCCTGGCGTGTGGCAGCTGACCGTCGAGCTGATGAACCCGGTGGGCGGGGCGCCCTTGCCGCAGCCGTTCTCCGGCTCGGTCACGCTGAACGGTGCGCACGTGGTAGCTGAAGGTGTCCCGAACACCAGGCGCACCCGTATCGCCATGGGCAGCACCGACACCGAGACGATCACCAT
>JBPYES010000568.1:0-5110 GCA_051984825.1 Jatrophihabitantaceae bacterium | reverse complement strand
ACCGTCATCGGCGAGGTGACCGGGGACGGCCTGCTCACGATGACCTGGCGCGGCGGCACCGTCGTGTCGATCCCGCCGCGGACCGCCGCCGACGGCCCGGTCTACAACCGGCCGCTGGCCCGCCCGGCCGCACAGGATGACCTGGCGGCGGACGCCCCGACGATGCCCCGGCCCGATGGTGGGGCCGCGCTGCGGCAGGCCCTGCTGGCCCTGCTCGGGTCCGCGGACCTGGCCGATAAGGCATGGGTCACGTCGCAGTACGACGCGATCGTTCGGGGCAATACGGTGCTGGCGATGCCGGAGGACGGCGGCCTGCTGCGGGTGGATGAGGACACTCACCTGGGCATCGCGCTGGCCACCGACGGCAACGGCCGGTACTGCCGCCTCGACCCCTACCTGGGCACCCAGCTGGCGCTGGCCGAGGCGTACCGGAACGTGGCGATGACCGGCGCGCGCCCCCTGGCCGTGACGAACTGCCTGAATTTCGGCTCGCCGGAAGATCCCGCCGTGATGTGGCAGTTCCGCGAGGCGGTGCGCGGCCTGGCAGATGCGTGCCAGACGCTCGGCGTCCCGGTCACCGGCGGCAACGTCAGCTTCTACAACCAGACCGGACACACGCCTATCCTGCCGACGCCGATCATCGGAGTGCTCGGCGTGATCGACGACGTGACCCGTCGGCTGACGCATGCGTTTCAGTCCGACGGCTCGCAGATCTACCTGCTCGGCGACACTCGCGACGAGGTCGGCGGCTCCGAGTGGATGGAGGCGGTGCACAACTTCCTCGGCGGTAAGCCGCCTGCCGTCGACCTCGACCGGGAGCGCCTGGTCGCCGACGTCCTGATCGAGTCGGCACGCGAAGGGCTGCTCGAGTCGGCGCACGACCTCTCCGACGCAGGCCTGGCGGCGGCGCTGGTCGAGTCGTGCCTACGCGGCGACGTCGGCGCGCACATCACCGTTCCCGACGGCGCCGACCCGTTCGTGTTCCTCTTCTCCGAGTCCGCCGGACGCGCCATCGTTACCGTACCGCGGCGTATGGATGATAGCTTCACGAACCTCTGCGCGCAGCGCGGCTTACCGTGCACGCGCATCGGTGTGGTTGACGTACTGAGTGCTGCGCTTGAGGTTGCCGACCAGTTCAGCGTCCCGCTGACAGAGCTGCGTGGCGCATGGTCAGCATCGCTGCGTACGCTGTTCGGCTGACGTGTTGGGAGTGACGCCGTGAGCTGGCCGCAGCACCCTGGGCCTCAGCAGGTAGGGCCGCAGCAATTCGGGCCTCAGCAGCCCGAGCCGCAGCCGTTCGGGCCTCAGCAACCCGGACCCCGACAGCCTGCACCGCCGCAATCCGGTTGGGGCAACCAGGCACGCCACACCAGCGCGGTGCAGCAGCAGCCGCCGTATCAGCCACCTCCGCAGCGGGTGCCCACGCCTCCTCGCAGACCGCCCCGCCGACGCCGCCGCGGGGTGCTGATCATCCTGGTAATCGTCGCGGTACTCGCGGTGGCCGGCGTAATTGCCGGCATCGTCGCCACCGGCGGCAAGAAACACCAGTCGAAGAGCAGCCAGGCGGCCACCACCCCGGCGAACTCCCCGTCCGTCGCTCCGCAAGCCGGCGGCACGCAAACCAGGGCGGCTATCGCGCATAACGCAGAGACGGTCGTGCACGGTCTGGGCAACGGCAAGCCCGACGAGTTCTGCCCGCTAGTCGATCGCGTCGACCTCCAGCGCCTGCTGCGTGAGAAGCACCTCGCCAAGTGCGCCGACATCAAGCTCACGGCGCGAATCAACCGCGGCCAGTACCTGTCGTTCCGGGTCGCCGATCCGTCCGCGATCTTGATGAACGGCGACACCGCCGACATCCCCGCGACGGCTATCGTCCCGGCGTCGTTCGGCACGGTCGAGATGCGGGAAGACAGCTACGGAACCTGGAAGTTCCGGTTCTACACAGACTGATGCGCCTCGATGCCCTCGCAGGTGCCGTTCGTGACCAGGCGGGCACCATTGCCGATTGGCTCGATGGCGTCCCGCCGGGGGAGTACGCCCGGCCGTCGGTCCTGACCGGATGGGACGTCCGCACCCTTCTGGGTCACCTGGTCGTCACTGTGTCGGGGGCCGTTGACGTCCTCGGCACGCGCGCGACTGACGCCGCGACGCCGGTCGCCGAATACGTCGCGCGATACCGCCGAGACGTACTGGATGTCGAGCGGCGTACCCGGGCGGCGACTGCCGATCGGCCGCCTGCAGAGCTAGTTGCGGCACTGCGCGCGGCTGATCCGGTCACGGCGGCCGCCGGTCTTGCACCGGGGACGGTGCTGGCCGCGCCGCGCGGTCCGATCCGGGCGGACGACTGGCTGGCGTCGCGCGCCGTGGAGCTGGTGGCGCACGCCGACGACCTGTCCCGGTCGCTCCCGGAACGCGCCCCGGTGCGCATCGAGCGGAACGCCCTGGCGGCCGCGACCCGGTTGCTCGCCGAGATCGTCGCGGCCCGGGCGCCGGGGCATTCGGTGGAGTTGCGGGTGCCGCCGTTCGTCGCCGTGCAGGCGATCGAGGGTCCGCGACACACTCGTGGCACGCCGCCCAACGTCGTCGAGACGGATCCGCTCACCTGGGTACGACTGGCCACCGGCCGGCTCGCATGGGCCGATGCCCCGATCAACGCCAGCGGTCAGCGCGCCGACCTGAGCGGGTACCTGCCCGTGCTGTCATAGCTCGTACACTTGACGGCGTGGCGCGCGGCGACGGAAAGCTCACCCACGACATCCACCCCGAAGACAAGCGGCCGCAGGACGCCTGCGGCGTCTTCGGGGTATGGGCGTCCGGCGAGGAGGTCTCCAAGCTCGCCTACTTCGCCCTCTACGCCTTGCAGCATCGCGGCCAAGAGGCGGCCGGCATCGCGGTGAGCGACGGCTCGTCCGTACTGGTCTACAAGGACCTGGGCCTGGTCTCCCAGGTCTTCGACGAGGCCACGCTGAACACCCTGAAGGGGCACATCGCGGTCGGCCACACCCGCTACTCGACCACCGGCTCCACGACCTGGGAGAACGCCCAGCCGTCGTTCCGCACGACGGCCGCCGGCACCGGGCTGGCGCTCGGACACAACGGCAACCTCGTCAACACCGTCGAGCTTGCCGGCGAGTTGGCCGCACGCACCGGTGGGACCGGCTCCACCTCCGATTCGGACATCATCACCGCCCTGCTCGCCGCTCGTCCTGACGTGTCCGTCGAGCAGGCCGCGCTCGAAGTACTGCCCACTCTGCGCGGCGCATTCAGCCTCGTCTTCATGGACGAGCACACCCTCTATGCAGCGCGCGACCCGCAGGGCGTCCGCCCGCTCGTGCTCGGCCGCCTCGCCCGCGGGTGGGTGGTCACGTCCGAGACCGCGGCGCTCGACATCGTCGGGGCGAGCTTCGTCCGCGAGGTCGAGCCCGGCGAGCTCCTCGCGGTTGACGACGACGGTCTGCGCTCCAGCCGCTTCGCCAACCCCGATCCGAAGGGCTGCCTGTTCGAGTACGTGTACCTCGCGCGTCCCGACACGACGATCGCTGGGCGCAGCGTGCACGCCGCACGTGTCGAGGTCGGGCGCCGGCTGGCCCGTGAGCACCCCGCCGAGGCCGACCTCGTCATGCCGGTGCCCGAATCCGGCACGCCGGCCGCGATCGGCTACGCCGAAGCGTCCGGCATCCCGTACGGCATGGGGCTCGTCAAGAACGCCTATGTGGGGCGGACGTTCATCCAGCCGTCGCAGACGATCCGCCAGCTGGGCATCCGGCTCAAGCTCAACCCGCTGCGTGACGTGATCCGGGGCAAGCGGCTGGTCGTGGTCGACGACTCGATCGTGCGCGGCAACACTCAGCGCGCGCTGGTGCGCATGCTGCGCGAGGCGGGCGCCATCGAGGTGCACGTGCGGATCTCGGCGCCGCCCGTGAAGTGGCCGTGCTTCTATGGCATCGACTTCGCGTCCCGTGCCGAACTCATCGCGAACGGCCTCGACGTCGACGGCATCCGTGCCTCGATCGGCGCCGACTCGCTCGGTTTCGTCTCGCTGGAGAGCCTGATCGCCGCCAGCGAGCAGCCGCGTACCCGCCTGTGCCGGGCCTGCTACGACGGCGAGTACCCGATCCCGATCCCCGAGGTCGTCGGCAAGCACGTGCTCGAAGGCATCGAGAAGACTGTCGTGGGCCGCACGCCCGAGCAGGCGAGCTACACCGGCGAGGACGCCCTCACCCGCCCCTGATCACCGATCCAGGTGAGCCACCACGACGATGTTGTCGGAGCTCATATCACCCTGCTCGTAGGCGCACGTGACGAGGACGATGCGATTCGGCAAGGTGCTGTCGGACGCCCAGGACGGCAGCGAGCTCGCCGACTTCGGTGACAATCCGATCCGCTCGATCGTGTAGGTCGATGCCAGCGCAGACGTGACGACGTGCACCTGGTCGCCGACGTGGGCATCCTTCAGGTTCGTGAACGGGCACACGTGGTGGTGGCAGGCGTGGCCGTATACGTATGTCGTCCCCTTGCCCGGAGTGGCCGGGTAGGTTGACTGCTCTACCCAGACCGGCGTATTCCACTGCGCGGCGGTCTCGTGCGGCGGGTCGACCGGCTCGTGGCTGGCCACGCTGATCGATCCGACGTCTGCGGTGATGTTGCCGGATCCCGTCGCTACGACAAGGGTGAACGCCCCGGATGCAGCGGCCTTGCCCGTCGTGGTCGGAGTGGCCGGACGCTGGCTCGGGCTGCTCGGTCGCTGTGATGAGCCGGTCCGATTCGGCGTCGGGTCAGGCGGACGTTGCGTGCCCTTGGCCGGCGGCGGCCCCGCCAAGGGAACGCTCGCCGGCCGAGGCACTGCTGCAGATACAGCTGGGCTGGCCGTGCCTTGCCCGTGGTGCGTGGTGGCGCACGCCGCGACGCTTAAGGCAATCGCGGCGCCCGCCACCGCAGCGGCGACGCTACGCGTGGTTGCCACTGCGTCGGAGCAGCTGGAACGTTGTCGCGCCGGCAGCGCCGAGCATCGCCACGGCAACGCCGATCAAGACCAGCCGCAGCGGGAACCCGCCACCGGGTGGCGTGTCGCCGGTCTCCCCGGCGCCCGGCACGAATGGCGACGTGCTGG
>JBPYES010000567.1:0-3675 GCA_051984825.1 Jatrophihabitantaceae bacterium | reverse complement strand
TGCCGGTGAGCATGCCGCCGGTGGCTCCGAAGTGGTACGAGGCGCCGGTTGCCGTGTTCAGCGCCGCGGCGGATACCCCGCCCGCCGGGACCTGCGCGGTCAGCGCCTGCACCCGGCGGTCGGCGGCGGCCACGACCGCGGGCGGGACGGGCGGCGTGCTGCGGATCGTCGGAGACGGGCGCGCGCTGGTCGTAGCGGGGCTGGTGGTGGCCGGGCTGGTGGTGGCCGGGAGCACCGTCGCGGTCGCGGTCGGCGGACTCGACAAGGCGATCGGATGAGGAAACGGCTCGCCGCCGCGAGCGAGAAGGAGGGCGCCGACTGCGACGGCCGCCACCAGCAACGCTGTCGCGACCATTGCCACGCGGGGGCGCCAGCCGCCGGGCGTCACCCGGACTCGGCCACGACTGCCGGGGTGATTGTCCGGACGAGTTGCTCGACGAGGTGCACGCCGCTCGCGTAGTCCTGGCCGTGCTGCGTAAAGGCCGACAACAGCACCTGCTGCCCGTGCACGGTGACGATGCCGACGCTGTTGACCAGCCACAGGTCGTCGTCGTTCTCGCCCGGGCCGTTGTCGTTGTCGACAGACAGCCAGCCGTTCTTCAGGGCCACCGAGCTGTGCGGGTCGGCCACGGCGCTGACTCCCCAGCGCTGGTCCGACTCGACGTTGCGCATCAGGCCGAGTGCAAGCGAGCGCGAGTAGGCGTTGAGTGGGCCGCCACGGACGAGGTTTCGCAACAACGTGATGCCGTCTGTCGCGTTGGTCGTCGTCAGCGCCGGATCGGCGAAGCCAGCGGTGCTGTGCTTCAGGCCGAGCCGGGGAACTGCGGCCGCCAGAGCGTCGCGGCCGCCGGCATCCAGGTAGAGGCTGTACTCGGCTTGGTTGTCGCTGTTCTCGATCATTGACGTGGCGAGCTCGAGTTCGTCCTCGCTCAGCTGTGTGCCCGCCTCCTGGTGTTGGAGCAGCACCGCCTCGAGCAGGAGCAGCTTTGCGACGCTGCCAGTGCGCATGCCGCCGGCGGCCCCAAAACTGAACCGCGCGCCGGTCTTCATGTTGAGGGCAGCAACCGACACGCCGCCCGCGGGACGCTGCGCGGCCAGGCGACGCAGGGCGCTCGTGACGCTGGCTGCTGACGCGAGGGTGGGGGTCGGTTTGGGTGTCGGGTTCGGTATCGGCGTCGCAGTCGTTGGCAGCGCGTCCGTAGTGGCCGCCATGGTGGTCGCGCTGCTGGTGCTGAACGGGCTGGTGCTATCGGCCGCGTGGCGCGTTGTGCTCCGTGCGGCGATGACGACGACCGTGACGAGCGCCCCGACGATGAGTACGGACCCAGCTATCGCCGCCCGTCGGCGGCGGGGCGCGTGACTGATCATCGCGACGCAGACTACGGCACAGCACCCGACCGCTCGCTGTCTGCCACCGCGCGTCGGCAACTATCGTGGCGGCCGTGACCAGCAGCGCCGGCAAAGACGCCGGATTCAATACCCGCGCCATCCACGCCGGGCAGGAGCCCGACCCGCTTACCGGGGCGGTCAGCGTCCCGATTTACGCCACGTCGACGTACAAGCAGGACGGCGTCGGCGGGCTGCGCGGTGGCTACGACTACAGCCGCAGCGCCAACCCGACGCGTACCGCGCTCGAGGAGGCGCTCGCGGCGCTGGAGGGCGGCGAGCGCGGGCTGGCTTTCGCGAGTGGGCTCGCAGCAGCCGACACGCTGCTACGCGCGGTGTGCGCGCCCGGCGACCACATGCTGTTGCCCGGCGACGCCTACGGGGGGACGTTCCGGCTGATCGCTCGCGTGCTCGCGAGATGGGGCATGGAGTACACCCCGGTGCCGCTCTCGGATCTGGACGCGGTGCGCGCGGCGGTGCGCCCGGCGACGCGTGTGGTGTGGTGCGAGACGCCGACCAACCCGCTGCTCGACATCGCCGACATAGCGGCGCTGGCCGACCTGGCCCACGAAGCGGGCGCGCTCCTCGTCGTGGACAACACGTTCGCCTCGTCCTACCTCCAGCAGCCGCTCGCCTTCGGTGCGGACGTGGTGCTTCACTCGACGACGAAATACCTGGGTGGGCACAGCGATGTCGTCGGCGGTGCTCTCGTGGTCCCGGACGCCGAGCTGGGCGATCAGCTCTTGTTCCACCAGAACGCGATGGGCGCCGTGCCCGGACCGTTCGACGCATTCCTGGTACTGCGCGGCATCAAGACGCTGGGCGTACGGATGGATCGGCATTGCGCGAACGCCGCTCAGATCGCCGCGTTCCTCGTCGACCATCCCGCGGTGGCCCACGTGTATTTCCCAGGGCTGGCGGAGCATCCCGGCCACGAGCTGGCCGCCCGGCAAATGCGCGACTTCGGCGGCATGGTGTCGTTCACGCTGCGTGCTGGGGGAGAGGCGGCGGTCAAGGTATGTGGCCTGACGCAGCTGTTCACGCTGGGGGAGTCGCTCGGCGGCGTCGAGTCGCTGATCGAGCACCCGGCGCGGATGACGCATGCGAGCGTCGCCGGGTCGCCGCTCGAGGTGCCCGATGATCTGGTACGCCTGTCGGTGGGAATCGAGGACGTCGAGGACCTGATCGCAGACCTGACCCAAGCCCTGAGCTAGGAGGATCCCGCCGTGGACCTGGTGCATCGCGGCAAGGTCCGCGACCTCTACGCCGACGGCCCGGACGAGTTGATCCTGGTCGCGACCGATCGGGTATCCGTCTATGACGTGGTGCTGCCGACCTCCATCCCCGACAAGGGGCGGCTACTCACCGCGCTTTCGCTGTGGTGGTTCGAGCAGCTCGCAGACGTCGTGCCCAACCACGTCATCTCGGCAACCGACGTGCCGCCGGAGTTCGCAGGACGGGCGATCCGGTGCCGCCGGCTGTCCATCATTCCGGTGGAATGCGTGGCCCGCGGCTACCTGGCGGGGTCCGGTTGGTCGGCGTACGCCGCAACGGGGTCGGTCTGCGGGATCGGGTTGCCGGGCGGTCTGGTGGAGGGCGCGCGGCTGCCCGAGCCGATCTTCACGCCCACCACGAAGACCCCACCCGAACAGGGTCACGACGAGCCGCTGACGTTCACCGAGGTGTCCGACCGGATCGGTCACGCGCGGGCCGAGGAGCTGCGTGCGACCACGCTGCGGCTGTACGACGCGGCGACGAAGATCACCGCGGATCGAGGGCTGCTCCTTGCCGACACCAAGTTCGAGTTCGGCATCGGCCCGGACGGCGGCCTCGTGCTCGCCGACGAAGCGCTGACGTCGGATTCGTCACGGTATTGGAGGGTCGAGGACTGGTCACCCGGTAGACGGCAGTACGGCTATGACAAGCAGTACCTGCGCGACTGGGCAGCCGACCTCGGCACATGGGACAAACGCTCACCCGGGCCGGATGTCCCCGAAGCGGTCGTCGAAGAGACGCGCCGCAGGTACGTGGCTCTCTACGAGCAGATCACCGGGACGCGCTGGGGCTGATCTGCGACCGGTGCTGCGTTGCGGGCATGATCTGGCGAATACCGTCGAGGAGGTATCCGATGCCTGGTCGTACCTATCGCGTCACCGAGGTCGTGGGCACGTCGTCCGAAGGCGTGGACGACGCCATCAAGGGCGCCATCGGCCGCGCCGCCCGGACCCTGCGCGGGCTGGACTGGTTCGAAGTGACCGAGATCCGCGGGCACATCACGGACGGTCAGCT
>JBPYES010000566.1:0-2092 GCA_051984825.1 Jatrophihabitantaceae bacterium | reverse complement strand
CCCGAGCCACTCACGGGCCCGCCACGAGGCCTGCGCGATCACCTCGTGCTGCGGGATGCCCGCCGCGACCAGCGCCCGGATCTCCTCGCGCACCAGCCCGTGTCGCAGCGCGCCGCCGGCGTCGGTGCCCACGTATACGGGCACCCCGGCTGCCCACGACCTCCGCACTCGCTCGCGCGACGTCGTGTGCAGGGCCCGCATGTGCGCCGCATACACGGGGAACTTCTCCTCCCCCTGCGCCGCGAAGTGCCGGAAATTGTCGGTATTGATCAGTGTGGGCACCACCGCCATGCCCGCCTGGGCCACGGTGTCGATCACGTCATCGGTCAGGCCGGTGCCGTGCTCGATCGAGTCCACGCCCGCCGCGACCAAGCCGGGCAGCGCGTCCTCGCCGAAGACGTGCACTGCGACGCGCGAGCCGAGTTCGTGTGCCCGGCCAACGGCGTCCTTCAGCACGCCGTCCGGCCACAGCGGCGCCAAGTCACCGACCGAGCGGTCGATCCAGTCGCCGACGAGTTTGACCCAGCCGTCGCCGCGCGCCGCCTGCGTCTCCACCTCTGCCACGAGCGCGTCGGGCTCGACCTCGATGCCGAGGTGGCGTATGTACCGGCGCGGCCGGGCGATGTGCCGTCCGGCACGGATAAGCCGAGGCAGGTCGTCTCTCGCCTGCACGCTCGTGTTGTCGACCGGCGAGCCGGCATCGCGCAGCAGCAGCGCTCCGGCGTCCCGGTCTGCGAGCGCCTGGGCTGCCTGCCCGTCCGGGTCCTCCACGAAGCGGTCCGGAGCCAGTCCGACGTGACAGTGCGCGTCGACGAGCCCGGGGACGACCCAGCCGCCGACGGCAATCGTCTCGGCCGTGCCTGCGTAGCGCTCGAAGGTCAGCCGCCCGTCGACGATCCACGCTTCCCGCTCCGCCTCGTCAGGCAGGAACACTCCGCGCAGGTGCAGCACACTCATGGCACCGCACGTTACCGAGGCCCGTCAGACGAAATAGCCGAACAGGTCCACGATGACGTGAACGTTGCCCCCGGCGTTGAAGATATTTGCCGTGCCGGTCGACAGGTTCGCGACGTCGGCGTTGGAGACGGTGCGTCCGGAGGTGAAGTTCACCGTAGAGATGTTCGGTCGAGTCGTGCCCGGATAGACAGTGATGAAGCTGGTTGCCGTGGGTGCGGTTGCCACCACATCTGCCAGGACGGCGGTCGCCGAATACGGCACGTCGAAGATGCCCGCGCCTTGCAACGACAACGTGCCGCCGGCGCCGAGCGGTCCAAGTTGCCCACCGTTGCCCTTGCGCGTATCGACGACCCGCACCGGCGATGCAAGCGGGACGAAGCTGGCGCCGCTGGTCGCGCTGACGTAGCCGAGGACGTCGATCAGGACGTCGACCGGGCCGCCATGGTTGAGGACGCAGAAGCCACCTGTGGCGTCGAGCCCGGCGATGCTCATGTTCGCTCTGGTGAACGTCTGGTAGTTGAGCGTCGACGTCGTACCTGAGCAGTCGGGCGAGATGTCAAGATCGCCGACGGCCTTCTGGCCGGTGGCGGTGACGTTGATGATCACCGCCGACGGATTCGCACCTGCCGGGATTCCGGCGTTGGTGGTGGGCACCTTCAGGCTTTGGCCAGATCCGAGCTGGACGTGCGGCGTGGTCTGTCTGGTGTCGAGAATGCGCACCGGCGTCAGCGCGTTGTACTTGCCCGTCGCCGTCGGCGAGTAGTACCCGAGCAGATCCACGATCGCGTAGGTGGGCGCGCCACCGTTGAGCACCGTGATCTGCTTCGCGGCGGCACCTGTACCGAGTGGGACGACCGCATACACCGCCTCGGTCTTGTCGGTCGTCGCGAGGTTCAGGTTCGAGGTGCCGGGCCACGGGAGGCCGCCGGGGAACACCGACAGGAACGTCGCGCCGTTGGTGACGCCGGTCAGGTTGATCGCAACCGCGGTGGCGTCATCCGGGATGCCGGGCACCGTGACCGTGACCGTGGCATTGGTGCCGAGCAGTCCGGAGGTGCGTCGCGTGTCGAGGATGCGCTGTGGGCTGGCCAGCGCCGTGTAGCCCGAGCCGACCGGCGGGTTGACGTTGCTCGGG
>JBPYES010000565.1:0-4634 GCA_051984825.1 Jatrophihabitantaceae bacterium | reverse complement strand
CGGGCGGATGCGGGCGGCGCTGGCGCAAGCCGGCCACTCCATCTGAGCCTTGGCTACAGTCAAGCGCACGATGGAGTGGCAGGTGCCGGTGCTCGCGGACGTGCTCGAGGCACGCCGTCGCATCTCGCGCTATCTGCGCCCGACGCCGCTATATAGCTACGACGGCGTCAACGAGCTGCTCGGTTCTGATGTTTTCGTCAAGCACGAGAACCACCAGCCGGTCGGCGCCTTCAAGGTCCGCGGCGGGGTCAACTTGATATCGCAGCTCAACGCGCAGGAGCGCGAGCGCGGCGTCATCGCCGCCTCGACCGGGAACCACGGCCAGTCGATCGCCTACGCGGCGCGCCAGTTCGGGGTGCGAGCGACGATCTGCGTTCCGGAAGCTGCCAACCCGGTCAAGGTCGCCTCGATGCGCGGCCTCGGCGCCGAGCTCGTCTTCCATGGCCGTGACTTCGACGAAGCGCGCGAACATTGCGAGCAGCTCGCGAACGAGCACGGCTACCGGTACGTGCACTCCGGGAACGAGCCACTCCTGATCGCCGGCGTCGCAACCGAGACGCTCGAGATTCTCGAGCAGCAGCCTCGGATCGATGTGCTCGTCGTTCCCGTCGGCGGCGGCAGCGGGGCGGCCGGCGCCTGCATCGTCGCCAAGGCCGTCAACCCCGCCGTCAGAGTCATCGGCGTCCAGTCGGAGGCGGCACCGGCCGCCTATCGCTCCTGGCGGGAGCGCCGCCTGGTCGAGGACCAAATGGCGACCTTCGCCGAGGGCCTGGCCACCCGCACGGCGTTTGAACTCCCACAACGCATCCTCTGGCAGTGGCTCGACGACTTCGTCCTCGTGCGCGACGATGAGATTCGCGCTGCGCAAGTACTGATGATCGAGGCAACGCGCAACCTCATCGAGGCGGCAGGTGCGGCGCCACTCGCCGCCGCGCTTCGATTGCGCCAGCAGCTTGCCTCGAAGCGCATCGCATTAATCGCGAGCGGCGGAAATGCAAGTCGAGAACAGCTTCTCGACGTCCTAAGCTCGACATCTTCTGGAGCCTGGCCCAAGCAAGGATCGTGATCAGCGACTGGAAGCAGGACTACAAGCACCTACGCCGACACAGCGCGCTCGGCTACCAACCGCCAGCCCCCTACGTTGCTAGCTGCACCCACCGATGATCGACTCTCACACGAGGTGGATCAGTTCTCGGGTCCGGCCAGACCCCTACGGCCGACTCGACAGCTTCGGCCGTCCGCGCTTATCGGCATGTGCGCGGACACATCTGACGTATTGATCTGCGCGCTCCACACTGACGGCAGCGTCAGCGCATATCGATGGCTCGGTGCTCACCGCCGCCCTCACGGTTGGTGGCCGACAGCGACGCACCCGCTCAACCGGGTATCGCCGTTTCGCGCGCGCGTCGCTATCACGGCACACACCCCATCGCCGTGATTACTTGCGCTGCAGACTCGCTGCGTTGCCGTGGCGTGGCTTGGTAGCAGAGTGGAATCGATAAGGCTGTTCCGCTGATTCAAGCTGTGACACGATCCAGCGCCTTTTGGTCGTCGGGGTCGACCGAACCGTACGCCGGACGCTTTGCCGGTGGCCGCAAACCGCACCACCACCTCCATGCTTAGGGACAAAGATCACGTGGCTGTATCGGACATTGAATGGCGTGCCGCACGAGCCGGGCGGAATGTAGATGGGCTCCGCTGGGGGTTTCTCGCGTATGTCACACTCGCGCGGTGTATTCGGGACGGGTGTTCGTGCTGTGGGCGACCTTGGGGCTGCTGAGCGGCTGCACCACAGCGGTGTCAGGCCACGGCGTCGTGGGCACGACGGCGAGCCGAGCAGTCACGCCCAGCCCGAGCGCGGGTACCCGTTCGTCGGCGCCCACGGCGACGCGTTCATCCGCCGCCACTCCATCGTCGGCCGTCGTCGTCGCCACGGATCTCCCGTTGCAGGGCGCGTCGGCTGCGACGTCGCGCGCGACAAATCAAGCGATCGCGCTGTACCTGAAGAGTGTCGGGTACCGGGCCGGCCGATACGCGGTCCGGTTGCGGACCTACGACGACTCGTTGGCGTCGACGGGCGCGTGGGATAGCGCGACGTGTGCTCGCAATGCGGCCCGGCACAGCGCGACCGCGAGCGAGGTCGCGGTGCTTGGGACCTACAACTCTGGCTGCGCGCGGGTCCAGGTGCCCATCTTGAACCGAGCGGCGGGCGGCCCGGTGCTGATGGTGTCGCACAGCAACACCTATCCGGGTCTGACCACGTCCGGTTGGCAGCCGGGTGACCCCGGCCGCTACTACCCGACCGGGCAGCGCAGCTACGCGCGGGTGATCGCGACCGACGCCGACCAGGGCACCGCGGCGGCGCGCTACGCGGCGGGTGTACTACACGTGAGGCGGTGTGTCGTCCTCGACGACGGTGAGAGCTACGGCGCCGGGGTCGCCCAGCGGTTCCGAGTGGAGGCGGCCCGGCAGTCGATCGCCGTCGTCGGCACCGCAACCTGGAACCCCCGCCAGGCCAGCTACCGTGGTTTGTTCGGCACGCTCGCTGCCAAACATCCGGACTGCGTGTACCTGGGTGGCATCTACGACAACAACGGCGCCAGGCTGCTCGCGGACAAGGTCGCGATCCTGGGCGACAACACGCAGGTCCAGGTGCTCGGCCCGGACGGGTTCACCGGCTGGCCCGACATGGACGCCAACCCGAACGCCGCCAGCATGTACATGACCATCGACGGCGTGACAACCGAGACGATCGCGGCGAGGGGCGCCGCCGCGGCACGATTCATCCACGCCTACCAGGCACGCTACGGCGAGCTACCCAGCTTCCTGGTGATCTACAGCGTCGCGGCGCTGCAGGTCATCCTCGCCGCCATCGCCAACTCAGACGGCAGCCGGCGCGGCGTCACCAACGCCGTGTTCCAGGCGGGAATCAGCATCCCAGCAGCACAGTCGGTGCTCGGTACGGGCGTCCAGATCGATCCCCGCACCGGAGACACCCTGGATCGCGAACTGACGATCCTGCAGGTCAGCGGTGGCGCCGAACACGTCGTGCAGTCGGTGCGACTGTCCTGACAGCTGTGCGTCAGGAACTGTCCGCAGGATGCTGTGGCCGACGATGACGTCGAATTCGCCACGGCAAGGTCGCCCGAGCTCAGGCCGGAAGCTGATGCCCGTCAGCCGTTCCTCGTGGAAGACCAAGGGGCTCGCGTCGTGTCCGGCGCGACGTACGTCGACAAGACGCGCCAGCGGCTTCGCCGATGGCAGACCCGCCACTGACGTGCTCAATCCGGCTACGAGCGCGCGACTCGCGGCATGATCGAGCGTTACGACAGCGTGCGGACCATCCGCGTCTCAATCACGGTGATCCCTTTCAGCGCGTCGGCCTTCTCAGACCTTGTCGCACCGTCCGCCCGCCAACCGGTCGCCTCGTAAAATCGCAGAGCCCGCTCGTTGCCGGATAGAACCCACAGGATCGCCGTGTCGAACCCGGCATCACTCAACTGCGACAATGCGGCGCTCATCAAGCGGCGTCCCACTCCTTTGCGCCAGTGGTCGGGCGCCACATGAAACGCAGCAACTTCCCCGGCCGTCCTTACCCGCGCGTCGCGGTCGGGACACAGGCGCGCGAACCCCACGAGTTCATCACCATCTTCGGCGACGATGGTGCCCTGCCCAGGCCGGTCGGTCTCTAGCAGGATCGCGTACCAGCGAGCCAGCCGCGCGGCAGGGTCGAGGCCGTCCAGCAATGATTGCGGCACGAGGCCTTGGTATCCCGCCCGCCACGACCGGATATGCAGCTCCGCCAGGCGGAAGGCGTCGGCTAGAACTGCCCCACGGATGCGCACCTAAAGATCATCCCTCCGAGTCAACTGCGATTGAGCGCCCGCCGCATAAGCGCTCATCTCACGGCAAGGCAGATACCCCGGGCTCGACAGCGCCCGGACCGTTATCCGGATCCCGCCCGGCGTACCGCGCCGGGAGCGCGCGCAGAGCGGCAGATCCGTGCAGTCTGCGCGGCATAGCCGACGCATACGTATACGGTGTTGGTGGCCATGGCCCACCGACTCGATCCGGCCAATAGCCGTCGATCTGGTGCAAGCCGCGGGCGCCAATCCGCTGCCCGCCAGGCGCCCAGATCGATCAGTAGGTCGCACTCGGATATGCAGGTCACATGCTAAAAGTCGCGCGTCCGCGCCGTGCAAGTTCATGCAGGCCATGGCATTGAGATTGCCCTGACGCGTGGGAGCGTTGCCGACGGGGGTGGCGAGAATGCGGTTGCGATTCAGTGCGCTTGGTGTGCGGAGCCGGTGATTTTCCCGTTGTCCCCTCGGCTGAGCACACAGACGGTGAAGTGATTGCCGGCGGCCCATGCGTACTGGTCTGGCGTGGCCGGCCAATCGTAGAAATCGGCGGCGTGCCCGGACCCGACATAGCTGGCGAGGTGGGCGTCACACGTGGGCATGACAGCGTCCCCGACGGCATGGTCGCCGGGGAAGGGACCCGGGGGGAAGGTGACTTGGTAGTACCCCTCGTCGTCGTGCGGCTGTGTGCACGGAACGATGCTGACGGTGTCGGCAAAGTTGAAGCAAACGCCGGTCCTGAGACCGAACATTGGATCGTCCGTGCCCGCTCCG
>JBPYES010000564.1:0-11118 GCA_051984825.1 Jatrophihabitantaceae bacterium | reverse complement strand
AGACCGCCGCGAAGGTTTCGGTCGAGAACCTAGCGTTGTCCCAGGCCGAGTTCGTCACGGTCTGGCACCCGCGGAGCGCTTAGCTCATCGGTCTGGACATGATTGACAGAGATCAACTCCGGTGATCGTGCCGATTGCTGGAGGCCGCGGAATTGCTGACCTGGAGGTGGCTCCCCCGACTGGACTCGAACCAGTAACCTGCCGGTTAACAGCCGGACGCTCTGCCAATTGAGCTACGGGGGACCGCGCGCCGGGAGCATGCCCGCGACGCGGCCGAGCAAGGATATCTCATGGTACGGAGGGCCTCGTCAGTCCTACGGAGCGCCCCCGAACATGGCGGCCACGCCGGCGGCGATCTCGGCTGGCGGCACGTCGCGAAGGTGCTGTGCGAGGCCCCACCGATGCCCGAACGGATCGATGACCTGACCGGTGCGCTCACCCCAGAAGGCGTCCTGCAGGGGTTGGTGCATCGTCGCGCCGGCCGCCAGCGCCCGCTCCCACAGCACATCCACCTCGTCGGTCGCGATGTGCAGGGCGCCGTATGTCCCGCCTACGGATAGCGGCGACAGCACGCCCATCTCCGGGAACTCGTCGCAGAGCATCAGCGGGGAATTGCCGATGCGCAGTGCAATCTCCAGGAAGCGGCCGTCAGGCACGGCGATGCGATTCTCCTCGACTGCGCCGAATGCTTTCGCGTACCACTCGGCGGCTCGCGCGGCGTCACGAACGACGATGTGCGCGGTGATCGTCGGGCGAAAGCTCGTCATCGCGCCACGGTACGTGCCCGCTCGCCGGGTTAGGGTGAATTTCTAGCCGCAGAACGAGGAGGACGCGATGAAGCTCTCGCTGCTGGTCGGCGCCGCGATCGGCTACGTGCTCGGCGCCCGCGCCGGGCGGGAGCGCTACGAGCAGATCGTCAGCTTGGCCCGCAAGATTGCCGGCAGCCAGACAGTGCAGTCCACGGCCGGAGTGTTGCAGGCGCAGGTCGACGATCTCCGGAATCGCGCCCGCGACGTGGTACATACCAAGCGCCACGCCGGCCAGCAGGCAGCAAGCAACGGCTATCGCGGCTGAGCATCCGCCCACTGGGCGGCGAGCTGGTCGCGGCGGGCCCGCACCGAAGTACGCGACTGGTCCGTGTCGCGAGTGCCCGGCTCCAAGCGAGCCCACCAGCTGACCCCGTCGCGACCCGGCACCCGGCGAGCGACGAACCGTGCCGCTCCCCCGGCGATCGGCAGCACCTCCGAGCGGACGACGCTGGCCTCGACACGGCGGCGCACGGTCGGCGGCAGGTCGCGGGGAGCGGTGAGCCGCAGATACATCGCCGGGAGATCGCGCAGCAGCAGGTCGTCGACAAGCTCGGCCTCGGTCACGGTCAGCACCCCGTCACGCCACACTGCCTTGTCGACGAGCTCCCATCCGATGCGCCGGTACGCGGGCACCCACAGGCCGCGGTTACTGGCCGCGGCAGCGCCGGCCTCCGTGTCCGCCCACGAGATGATGCGCTCGTCGCGAGCAAGCAGAGCGACGAGGTCAGCCGGCGGACGCTCGCGCCGTCGAAAGATCATTCGCCGCCGCTCGCCCGATCGCGCAGCCTTATCCGATGCATCTCGAGCGCGAACAGCTCGCCGGACAACCGGGCGTGCTCCTCGGGCTCGTCCTCAGGGTTGATGCGCTGCACTCGCGACTTGAGCGCGGCAACCTGCCGCGACACGAGGATTTCCTGAAGTCGCGCCAGCACGACGTCGGCATACCGCTCGGGCGGCAGGTTGCTGTGCAGCGGCTCTACCGCCAGCGCGTGCACGAGGCTGCGCGCCTCGAGGTCGGGCAGCTGGTCCTCGACGGCGCCGGCCCATGCCGGCCCGCTGACCGCGCTCGCCGTGCCACCGGCCGCGGTGATGCCCTGGCGCAGCGTCACGTGCACCGGCACGACGAACGCGGCCTCGGGCAACGCGTCGAATGCCGGACCGGCCACCGCGGGCAGCTGCATCGCGACCTTCAGCACTTCGCGCTCTACCGAGGCGACGGCCTCGTCCACGGGCGGCGGTACGGCACGCCGTGGTGGCTCTGGGCGTCCGCCGGAGCGGATGATTCCGCGTACCCGGCCGAGGACGCGGTCCGGATCGTCGACGCCGACCATCCGGGCCAGCAGTTGCGAGTACTGCTCGAGCAGCCCGCGGTCCTTGATCCGTGCGACGATCGGCACGCCGCGGTCGAGGGCTCCGGATCGTCCCTCGGCGGTGTCGAGGTCGAAGCGGTTCACGGTCGAGCGCAGCACGAACTCGACGAGTGGCACCCGGCGTGCCACCAGGTCGCTCACCGCGGTGTCACCGGCCTTCTGCCGCAGCTCACACGGGTCGAGGCCGTTCGGCTCGATGGCGACGAACGTTTGTGCCATGAACTTCTGGTCCTCGCCGAACGCTCGCTCCGCAGCCTTCAGGCCGGCGGCGTCTCCGTCGAAAGTGAAGATCACCTCGCCGGTGAACGCGTCGGAGTCCATGAGCAGTCGGCGCAGGATCGCGATGTGCTCGGTGCCGAACGCCGTGCCGCAGGTGGCCACCGCGGTCGTCACACCGGCGAGGTGGCAGGCCATCACGTCCGTGTAGCCCTCGACTACGACTGCACGGTGCTGGCGGGCGATCTCGCGCTTTGCCAGGTCGACCCCATAGAGCAGCTGGCTCTTTTTGTAGATGGGCGACTCGGGAGTGTTGAGGTACTTGGCGTCGACCGGGTCGTCGTCGAAAAGACGGCGAGCGCCGAAGCCGACGACGTCCCCGGCGATATCGCGAATCGGCCACAGCAGCCGCCGGTGGAAGCGGTCGATGAGTGAGCCACGAGTGGACTGTCGCGACAACCCCGCCGTAGTCAATTCCGCCGGCGTGAACCGGCGCGCCAACAGGTGCCTCGTCAGCACGTCCCACCCGGAGGGCGCGTACCCGCAGCCGTAGCGGGCCGCCACCTCGTCGTTGAAACCCCGCTCGCTGAGGTACTCCCGGGCCGGCCGCGCTTCGGGGCCCGCCAACTGTCCGGCGTAGAACTCGGCGGCCAGCCGGTGCGCCTCGACGAGCCGGGCCCGCTGCCCTGGCTGGCGCGCCGGGCCCGGGCCACTATCGACGTACCGCAGCTGGATGCCTGCCCGGGCGGCCAGCCACTCGGCCGCCTCGGTAAAGCTGAGGTTCTCGATGCGCTCGACGAACCGGATCACGTCCCCGCCGGCGCCGCAGCCGAAGCAGTGGAACAGGCCCTTGGCCGGCGATACCGACAGCGACGGCGACTTCTCGTCGTGGAACGGGCAGAGCCCCTTGAGGTTGCCTCCGCCGGCGTTGCGCAACTGGACGTGCTCGCCGATCACGTCGGCGATAGGCGACTTCTCGCGGACCGCGGCGATGTCCTCGTCCCGGATACGCCCCGCCACGGACCAGAGTCTAGGCCGCTCGGCTGACGGGTCACTTCAGCAGCAGACGTCCGAGGCGGCGCGAGGCGATGTACATACCGAGGCCGCCGAGAACGAGCAGGTAGATCAGCGAGGCGAGCATCGACGAGGTGAGGCTACCCAGGATCAGGCCACGTAGCAGGTTGACGCCCTGGTACAGCGGCGTGACCCGTATCAGCCACTGCACCGCGTCGGGGTACACCGACAGCGGATAGAACGTCGCCGAGAACAGGAACATCGGCAAGATCGCCAACTGAATGAACTCGAAGTCCTGCCACGACCGCATCCAGGTGGTGCACGCCATGCCCGCGGCGGCGAAGGCGAAGCCGATCAGGATGGCGACCGGAAATGCCAGCAGGGCCCACCACGACACCACCAGCCCCATGGCGGACATGACGATGAGGAACACCAGCGAGTACGACGCCCCGCGCAGCAGTGCCCAGCCGACCTCGCCCGTCGCGATGTCCCAGGGCCGCATCGGCGTGGCCAGCACCGCGTCGTAGAGATGCAGGAACTTCATCTTGAAGTAGATGTTGAACGTCGCATCGAAGATCGCACCGTTCATCGCTGACGTGGCGAGCATCGCCGGCGCGACGAACTGGGCGTAGCTGACGACTGTTCCGTCCGCAAGGGTGAAGTCCCCGACCAGCTTTCCGACACCGATGCCGATCGAGAGCAGATAGAACACCGGCTCGAAGAAGCCGGATACGAAGAAGATCCATCCCCGTCGGTAGGCGAGGAAGTTGCGCTCGATCATCCGCCAGCCGGCCGAACGGACGGCCGGCAGCGGCGTGACGCGAAGCGCTACACCCGCCGAGGTCATCGGACCAGCCGCCGCGTCAGGCCGCGCACCGTCAACCAGGTCCCAGCGCCGATCCATACCAGCAGGTATGCCGCATGGCCGAGCGTCGGCCAGAACGACGCCACGCCGAGGCTGAGATCGCGCGACATCATGACGCCGTGCCAGAGCGGCGTGACGTACGCCAGCCACTCGATGCCGTCCGGCAACTGCGTCACCGGGAAGAAGGCGCCGGAGAACAGGAACATCGGGATGACGCCGAAGCGGAAGATCATCGCGAATCCTGCGTCGCTCTCCAGCCGGGACGCGACCGCGAAGACCGGCGCGGCGAACGCCAGCCCGACCAGCGGTTCCACGACGAGGCAGAAGATTCCGAGCGGTGAATGGATCGCTCCGAATAGGGCGATCACGCCGAGGAACACCGCACACGTGGTCGTGACGCGGAACGCGATGAATCCGAGCTGGCCTGCGACGATGTCCCTTATCCGCAAAGGAGTTGCGGCCATCGCGTGGAAGACGAAGTTCCACTTGATCTTGCCCATGATCGGGTAGGTCGACTCCCCCACCGCAGTCTGCATCGCGGTCGCGGCGAGCAGCCCAGGGGCGATATAGGCCAGGTACGAGACGCCGCCCAGCGCACCGGACCCGGCGTTGCGGTCGACGAACCGACCGAGGCCGACGCCCATCGCGGCGAGGTACAGCAGCGGCATCAAGAAACTCGAGATGACGCTGCCCTTCCATGTGCGGCGGTACGCCGTCGCCCAGTAGTCGTACTGGCGGCCCAGCGCGCTAGTCAACGAGACTCCGCCCGGTCAGGCGCAGGAACACGTCCTCCAGGGTGGACCGCCGCACCAGCACGCTGGCCGGCGTGAGGCCGCGGTCGTGGGCCGCGACGGCGGCCGCCTCGCCGTCGTCGGTGTAGAGCAAGAGCCGGTCCGGCAGCACCTCGATGCGCCGCGCCAGGTCGGCTACCTTGCCGGCCAGGGCCTCTTGGTCGTCGTCCGGGCTGAAGCGCAGCTCGGTCACCTCGCGGGTGGAGTACTCGCGGATCAGCTCGGCCGGCGAGCCCTCTGCGACGATCAGCCCTCCGTCGATGACGACCAGCCGGTTGCACAGCTGCTCGGCCTCGTCCATGTAGTGGGTCGTCAGCACGAGCGTGACGCCGGCCTGCCGCAGCCGGAACAGCTTGTCCCACAACAGGTGCCGAGCCTGGGGGTCGAGGCCGGTGGTCGGCTCGTCGAGCAGCAGCAGGTCGGGATCGTTGATGAGTGATCGGGCGATGGTCAGCCGGCGCTTCATGCCGCCGGAGAGGTTCTCTACCTTCTCGTCGGCGCGGTCGCTCAGCGCGACGAAGTCGAGCAGCTCGGCGGCCCTCGATCGGCAGGTCTCCCGGCTCAGTCCGAAGTAGCGGCCGTAGACGAGCAGATTCTCCAGAGTCGACAGTTCCGGGTCGAGCGTGTCGTCCTGCGGGCACACCCCGAGCCGGCCGCGAATGCGCGGGCCGTCCACCGCCGGGTCGAGGCCGAAGATGCGCAGTTCGCCCCCGCTCGGTGGCGATACGGCGCCCATCATGCGCATGGTCGACGACTTGCCGGCGCCGTTCGGCCCGAGGAAGCCGAACGCCTCGCCGCGTTGCACGTCCAAGTCGATGCCCCGCACGGCCTGGATCGACCCGTAGGCCTTTGTCAGGCCGCGAGCGTGGATCAGCGGCATCTCGGACACGCCTGCGAGGCTATCGATTCCGGCCGACACCCCTCACCGGGTTTAGTCGCCGACCTGCTCCGTCACGAAGTAAGTCGTCGAGTGGGCCGCACCAGCCGGGCATGCCAGGCGTAGGCGGAGGAGTCGGTCAGTTGCGCGACTTGATCGATGACCACGCGCAGCTGCGCATGGTCGCCTGCGGCCTCATGCCAATCAGCGGCCGCCGGTACGTCGAGAGTGGCTGGCGCGCCGTCGCGGACGGCTGCGACGAGCTCGGTGAGCAACTGCCGCTGCTCCGCCTGCCGTTCGGCAGCGCCCGCACGGCGCATGACATAACGGGCGGCCACCGCTTTGAGCAACGCGCATTCGGCGGCGATCGAATCGGGGACGACGAGCTGCGCGTCGTACCGGGCGAGGGCCGCGGACCCATGCGCGTCGCGGGTAGCCAGCACGGCCGCGCCGGCGAAACGACCGGTCAGTTCGCTGGTGGCGCGCTTGGCGGCGGCCTGCGCCGCGTACGAGCCGTCGTAGCGGGCCAGGTCGCGAAGAGCAGGCAGCGCGAGCAGCGCATCCAGCAAGGGCGCCAGCACGGCCGGGGCGAGTGGCGAGTACAGCTCGGCGGCGACCTCGCACAGTGCGGCCCGCTCCGTGTCGTCCACCGTGGACAACTTGATGTGTCCGCCGTAGACGCCGTCCTCCACGTCGTGGACTGAGTAGGCGACGTCGTCGGCCCAATCCATCACCTGCGCCTCCAGGCAGCGCTGCCCCGGCAGTGCCCCGAAGCGCAGCCAGGCGAAGGCTTCCAGGTCGGCGGCGTACACGCCGAACTTGCGGATGTCGTCCCGTCGCGGCCACGGGTACTTGCACGTCGCGTCGAGCGTGGCCCGGGTCAGGTTCAGCCCGGCCGGCGTCCCGTCAGACGCGACCACCTTGGCTTCCAGTCGAGTGAGGATGCGCAGCGTCTGGGCGTTGCCCTCGAATCCGCCGCACTCGGCGGCCACCGCGTCCAACGCGTCCTCGCCGTTGTGCCCGAACGGTGGATGCCCCAGGTCATGGGCCAGCCCCGCGGCGTCGACAATGTCCGGGTCGCAGCCGAGGGCGGCGCCGACCTCGCGGCCGATCTGCGCCACCTCGAGCGAGTGGGTGAGCCGAGTGCGGGGGAAGTCGTCCTCGCCGGGAACCACGACCTGGGTCTTGTCGGCCAAGCGGCGAAAGGCGAACGAGTGCAGCACTCGCGCCCGGTCGCGGGCGAAATCGCTGCGGACGACCTGTGCGCCGGCCCGCTTCGGCGGTTCCGGCACGCGCCGGGCCCGCGCCGCATCGTCGTAGGACACGGCTAGGCCTGCACGAACTGCTCGTCCACCCAGTCGGCGAAGCGCAGCAGGCTCTGGACCCAGACGCCGATGGTGTGGTGGATCTGATCCCGGGTCGCGCCGACGTCGAAGTCGTGGACGTGCTCGGCACAGATGCCGACCATGCCGTCGTCCGGAAGAACGGTGTACGCCTTGGGGAACAACTTCGTCCGATTCCAGTCATCGAGCGCGAGCGCGAGGGCGGGGCGTGACTCGACCGGAAATCTGCGGTTGAGGTAGAGCCGCAGTTGCAGCACTTCGTTGTCGGCGCCGTAATGAAAGAAGTACAGCTGGAATTTCTCCCATCGGACCTGAAGGTCGCCGTCCTCGTCGATGGTGTGCTTGAGCCCGTACTCGTCGAGCACCTGCCGCAACAAAGGCGTGTTGGGCCGCACCATCACGGACGAAGCGCGTCCGGCCGGCCGCGACACCGCCTCCGCGAACGATCGAAGCCGGCGACGCAACACGTGATCGAGCCTACCGATTGACCCGGGCGCGTCCTCACGGCCGCGTTACGGACGCATCGGCCGTGCGGTCCAGGTACGCCCGGCCGCGCGGAGAGATCCGGTAGCCGATCTCGAGGCTCTCCGTGAGCCCCAGCTCCTTCAGCTTGCGGACGTCCGTCTTGAACGGCTGGGTGGGCAAGCCACGGATGACGGCGAGATCCGGCGCCCGCCGCGCGGGATTGGCCGCGATCAACTCAAGGACGTCGCGCGTCCACGGGCCCTTCCGGCTGGCCTGATCGAGCCGGGCGAGCCGCGCCTGGATAGCTGCGAGGTCCGCATCGCTGAGCGTGGCGTCGCCGCGCAGCGCGATGCGCGGATCGGCTCCGGCATAGCGCAACTGCACCCGGTACACCCTGCCGTCGCGACCCCGCAGGAACCGCAGCAGTTCAGCGCGGCTTTCCGCGCCCGCGGCCCGTGCCTCGGCGGCCGTGATGCTGTCGAGGCGCACCACGTCCACCGCGTCGATCGCGACCAGCCCCACCGGGGTGCGATGCAGCGCACCGGCCTTCGCATGCGGACGGTCCCAGCGACGGAACGCCAGCGTGACGCGGCCCTCGACGATGCCGTCCAGCACGGGCCGAGGTATGAGCACGAACCCTCCTGCGCCGGCGGCTCAGGCGGAACCCGCTGGAGCGGAGCCCGATCGGTCGTGGACCGCGCGTCCCGCCTCGAGCCGGGCCACCGGCAGCCGGAACGGCGAGCACGACACGTAGTCCAGATCGGCCAGCTCGAAGAAGTGCACGGAGTCCGGATCGCCGCCGTGTTCGCCGCAGACGCCCAGCTTGAGGCCCGGCCGCTGCGCGCGACCACGCTCGGCGGCAATCCGCACCAGTTCGCCCACGCCGTGCCGATCGAGGGTCTCGAAGGGGCTGACGCCGAAGATCCCCTTCTCCAGGTACGCGGAGAAGAACGCGCCCTCGACGTCGTCCCGCGAGAACCCCCACGTCATCTGAGTCAGGTCGTTCGTGCCGAACGAGAAGAACTCGGCGTACTCGGCGATGTGCTCAGCCGTCAGCGCCGCGCGCGGCAGCTCGATCATCGTGCCGACCAGGAAGTCCAGCGAAACACCCATCTCGGCGCGGACCTCGCGGGCGACCTGGATGATGTCCTGCTTGACGGTCTCGAGCTCCTGCGCCGCTCCGACGAGCGGCACCATGATCTCGACGCGGGGCACGCCCCCGGCCCTGATCCGCTGCCCGGCCGCCTCGAGGATGGCGCGGGCCTGCATGGCGAACAGTCCTGGGATCACGACACCGAGGCGCACGCCCCGCAGGCCGAGCATCGGATTCTGCTCGTGCTGCCGGCGCACCGCCTGCAACAGCCGCAGGTCGCCTTCGCGCTGCTCGCCGCGCGCCTCAGCCACGGCGACGCGTACCGACAACTCGGTGATGTCCGGCAGGAACTCGTGCAGTGGCGGGTCGAGCAGTCGGATGGTGACAGGAAGACCGTCCATCGCTTCAAAGAGGCCGACGAAGTCCGCCCGTTGCAGCGGCAGCAGCGCGGCGAGGGCTGCCTCGCGCTCGTCGTCCGTGTCGGCGAGGATCAGCCGCTCGACGAGTTGCCGGCGATCGCCGAGGAACATGTGCTCGGTGCGGCACAGCCCGATGCCCTGCGCGCCGAAGCGGCGGGCCCGCTCGGCATCATCGGGGGTGTCGGCGTTCGCCCGCACGGCCATCCGCCGGGTTCCGTCGGCGTGGCGCATGATCCGATCGACGGCGGCCACGAGCTCGTCACCCTCAGGGTTCGTGCCGTCTTCGAAGTAGCGCACCACCGGAGAGTCGACGACCGGCACATCGCCGAGGTACACCGCGCCACTGGTGCCGTCGATGGAGATGACGTCGCCCTCCTGCACTTCAACCCCGTCGGGCGCGCGGAACATGCGCTGCTTCGTGTCGACGTCGAGCGCCTCCGCGCCGCACACGCAGGTCTTGCCCATACCGCGAGCCACCACCGCCGCGTGCGACGTCTTGCCGCCGCGCGATGTGAGGATGCCGCGTGCAGCGATCATGCCGTCCAGGTCGTCGGGGTTCGTCTCGCGGCGGACGAGGATGACCTGCTCGCCGGACCGCGACCACTTCACCGCGGTGTAGGAGTCGAACACGACCTTGCCGACCGCCGCGCCCGGCGAGGCGGCGATCCCGGTTGCGATCTTCTGCCGGGACGTGGACGCCGCGAAGCGCGGGAACATCAGCTGCGCCAGCTGCGCCCCGGTGACCCGCTGGATGGCCTCGTCCATGTCGATCAAACCCTGGTCAACCAGCTGGGTGGCGATACGGAATGCCGCCTCTGCGGTCCGCTTGCCTACCCGGGTCTGCAGCATCCACAGCTTGCCGCGCTCGATGGTGAACTCGATGTCGCACAGGTCCCGGTAGTGCTCTTCCAACGTCTGCATGATCTTGAGCAGCTCGTCGTAGGACTTCTTGTCGATCTTCTCCAGGTCCGTGAGCGGCACCGTGTTGCGAATGCCTGCCACGACGTCCTCGCCCTGTGCGTTCTGCAGGTAGTCGCCGTAGATGCCCTTCGCGCCCGTGGCCGGGTCTCGGGTGAACGCAACGCCGGTGCCGGAGTTCGCGTCGAGGTTGCCGAACACCATCGCCACGACGTTCACGGCGGTGCCCAGATCGGACGGGATGCGCTCCTGACGGCGGTAGATGACCGCCCGTGGCGTGTTCCACGATTCGAAGACGGCGCGGATGGCCAGCTCGAGTTGCTCGCGCGGGTCTTGCGGGAACTGCCGCCCGGCACGCTCGACCACCACGTCCTTGAACGTGTCGACGAGCTTGCGCAGATCGCCGGCGTCGAGGTCAAGGTCGTTGGTGGTGCCCTTGGCTTGTTTGGCCGCGTCCAGCGCGTCCTCGAAGTACTCGCCGTCGATGCCCAGCACGGTCTTGCCGAACATCTGGATCAGCCGCCGGTACGAGTCGAACGCGAACCGCTCGTTGCCCGACTGGGCCGCCAGACCGCGCACGGACTGATCGGACAGGCCGATGTTCAGTACGGTCTCCATCATCCCCGGCATCGAGAACTTCGCGCCCGACCGGACGGATACCAGCAGCGGGTCATCGGACTGTCCCAGCTGCTTGCCCATCCGATGCTCGAGGGCCTTCAAGCGGTCGGCGACCTGTTCGGCCAGGCCGTCCGGCTCACGACCACTTCGGAGGTAGGCCTGGCAGGCCTCCGTGGTGATTGTGAAGCCCGGTGGCACCGGCAACCCAAGGTTCGTCATCTCGGCAAGGTTCGCGCCCTTGCCACCGAGCAGGTCCTTGAGGTCCTTGTTGCCTTCGGAGAAGTCGTAGACGTACTTCATCAGCACACCCATCCCACTCG
>JBPYES010000563.1:0-4700 GCA_051984825.1 Jatrophihabitantaceae bacterium | reverse complement strand
GCGACGACTCGAGCGTCATTCGGGGTATACACCACGACGCACGAGATCGACGCCCTGGTGCGTGGCCTGGAGCAGGTGAAGGAGGTGTTCGGGTGAGCATGCCGATGGACTCGATGTACCGCGAGATCATCGTCGACCATTACAAGCACCCGCAGCACCGCGGCCTTCTGGACGACTTCGACGCGGAGATCCATCACGTCAACCCCACGTGCGGCGACGAGGTCACCATTCGGGTGCGCGTCGCCGACGGCACGGTCAAGGACGTCGGGTGGACCGGCGAGGGCTGCTCGATCAGCCAAGCCTCCACATCCGTGATGAGCGGGCTGGTCGTCGGGCAGCCTGTCGATGCTGCGCTGGCGATGCAGGAGAAGTTCCTGCAGTTGATGCAGTCTCAGGGCCAGGCGGATCTGTCCGACGAGGAGGCCGACGAACTCGGCGACGCCGTCGCGTTCGAGGGCGTGTCGAAGTATCCGGCACGGGTCAAGTGCGCATTGCTGGGCTGGATGGCGATGAAGGGCGCGGTCGCCGCGACGCAGGAAGGAAAGTGAGTTAGGCATGACGGCAACGCTTCCGTCGCGGGATGACGTCGAGGAGGCCATGCGCGACGTGGTCGACCCCGAGCTCGGCATCAACGTCGTCGATCTGGGTCTCGTGTACGACGTGCGTGTCGAGCCCACCGAGGAGGGCAGCCCTGCGGTCGTCACGCTGGACATGACGCTCACCTCGGCTGCGTGCCCGCTGACCGACGTCATCGAGGACCAGGCTGCCGCGGCGTTGTGCGGCGGTCCGCAGCCGCTCGCCGGCGACGTCAAGATCAACTGGGTATGGATGCCGCCGTGGGGGCCGGACCGGATCACCGACGAGGGACGCGAGCAGCTGCGCGCCCTCGGGTTCAACGTCTAATCCGCGCCAATTGTCCCGCGGTTCGCGCCCACAAGCCCACAAGGGGCGCAACCCGCGGGCCACGGCAAGCGCCGCCCCTCGGCGGCGCGCCGGGCGCGGGCTCTTCGCGCGAGCGCTCATCGCGCCGGTGGTTGCTTTGGCGTCATTGGGATTGCTGATCAGGCTTACGGTGTTGCTGCGATATGACCACTGAAGCCGCCGCCCGAGGACGTATTCGCGTCGAGCAATCCGCCAAGCGGGTCCGTGCCTACTTCGCCGGTGTGCCCGTTGCCGACACGACTCGTCCCGTGCTCGTCTGGGAGAAGCCGTACTACCCGACGTACTATCTGCCGGTCGCCGACGTACGCATGGATCTGCTGCATGCCAATGCCGGCACGCGTCATTCGCCGAGTCGGGGCGATGCGCAAGTCTTCAGCCTGGCCGTAGACGACCGGGTTGCCGAGGGCGCCGCGCTGCGCTACCCCGACTCGCCCATCGAGGAGCTACGCGACCTCGTTCGTTTCGAGTGGGACGCGATGGACGCGTGGTTCGAGGAAGACGAGGAAGTCTTCACCCACCCACGCGACCCGCACACTCGCGTCGACATACTCCCCAGCTCCCGACAGGTACGCGTCGAAGTTGACGGCGTGACCGTCGCGGAGTCGGCGAACTCGCGAATGCTGTTCGAGACGGGGCTGCCGGTCCGGTACTACCTGCCGAAGACGCACGTGCGAATGGATCTGCTGACGCCCACCGACACCGTGTCGCACTGCCCGTACAAGGGCCAGGCCGAGTACTGGAGCGTGGCCGGGCATACGGACCTCGCCTGGTCCTATCCGACGCCCCTGCCGGAGAGCGAGCGCATCGCAGGCCTCGTCGGCTTCTACAACGAGAAGCTCGACATCTACGTCGACGGCGTCCTCCAGGAGCGCCCGCGGACGAAGTTCAGCTGACGCGCCCGGCAGAGCGGAGGCTGACGGCCGGCGCGAACTCACCCACGGGCGTGCGTTGCCACCAGGCCCCCGTAGCGCGTCGTTCCTGCCAGGTCGTGAAGCGATACCGGTACAGCACGGCACGGACGAAGCGCGGAGGCGTGTCAGTGAACGGGTTGGTCCGCAGCAGTTTCAGCACATCGCGGTCGCCCTCGAGCAGCTTGTACAGCAGTGCTGTGAACCATGAACCGGCGTAGCGGGGCGACAGCGGGATGAACCACATAAGCCAGTCCAGGCGAAGGTGGTAGGGCGCGAACTGCCGGGGCCGGCGACGCGGGTCGCCCGGCTTGCCCTTGAACTCGTACGCGCGCCACGTGGTGTCCGGCGTGAGCGTGGCGTCCGCGGTTCCCTCGATGATTACCTCGTCACGGTGGCGGCTGATGCTGCCGAACGCGCCGTATGCGTTGACAAGGTGGAACGGATCGAAGCTGTAGTTCATGATCTGCCGCCGGGAGAGCAGGTTGCGTGCGGGCGCATAGCTGCGCACGACGATCAGCGCAGCTACTGCGATCACCACGGCCTGGTACCAGATCGGCGTCTCGTGGAAGTGGTGGCGATGTGAGACGAACGAACCGTCCACTGCGGACACTGCGATCACGATAGTAAGCCAGTTCAGCCAAGCGAAGTTCCCTGACGCGATCAGCCACAGCTGCGTCACGATCATCACGCCGGCGGCGATGCTTGCCACCGGCTGAGGCGTGAACAG
The DNA here is from genome assembly GCA_051984825.1 of Jatrophihabitantaceae bacterium. Classification (GTDB taxonomy): domain Bacteria; phylum Actinomycetota; class Actinomycetes; order Mycobacteriales; family Jatrophihabitantaceae; genus DASXRA01. The sequence continues at coordinate 2,120 of JBPYES010000563.1, read as the reverse complement.
CAGCACCGGCGCGACGAGTTGCGCGAAGTGATTCCCCGCGACCTCGATGCGGTGCATCTGGCCGGGAAGGCGGTGGAAGTACCAGCTGAACGGACCCGGCATCGGCTGCGTCTCGTGGTGATATCGCAAGCAGGTCAGATCCCGCCAGCACGGGTCGCCCCGCATCTTGATCAGGCCGGCGCCGAACTCGACCCGGAAAAGCAGCCAGCGCAGCAACCACAACACCAGGACCGGCGGCGCCACCCGGGAATTACCCAAGAAGATCGCCAGGAACCCGGTCTCGAGCAGCAGCGATTCCCAGCCGAAGCCGTACCAGGTCTGCCCGACGTTGACGATCGACAGATAGAGCGCCCACAACACCGTCCAGATCAGCATCGATGTCCAGAGCGGCACGATGTCGGCGAGGCCGGCGACGGTAGCCGCGGCGAGCACGGCACCACCCCACGCGATGAGTGCGAAGAACTGGTCGGTGTAAAGCAGGCGGAACAGGCTAGGTGCCTGCCGCATCGTCGTCCGGCGCAGGAAGCGGGGGATGGGCAAGAGGCCTTCCGAACCCAGAAGTGCGCGGAACTGGCTCGCGGCGACCAGAAAGGCGATCAGGTAGAGCGCGGCGAGTCCGCGCTGAAAGACCAGCCGGGACAACCAATAGTCGGGCGCGTCGAACCAGTGCACTCGCACTCATCTCCCGTAGACGCGGCGTAATGCCACGCGGGCGGCGTGGTAGCCGCACATGCCGTGCACCCCCGGCCCGGGTGGCGTCGACGACGAGCACAGGTAGATGCCGCGGGCCGGGGTCGCATAAGGCACCGGCGCATACGTCGGGCGGAACAGCAGGCGCAGCCCGTCGGCGCGCCCGCCTCCGATGTCGCCGCCGACGTTGTTGCGGTTGCGCGCCGAAAGGAGAGCCGGCGTGGTGACGGCGCGAGCCAGGACGACGTCGCGGAAACCGGGTGCGAACCGCTCCAGCTGCGCCTCGATCGCATCGGTCAGGTCACCACTCCAGCTGTTCGGCACGTGCCCGTACACCCACAGCACGTGCGCACCGGCCGGGGCGCGCGTCGCGTCGAACACGGTCGGCTGAGCGACGATGAGAAACGGCCGGGCAGGCGCGCGGCCGCGATACACGGCCCGCAGTGCGCCGCCGATCTCGTCCATCGACGGTCCTATGTGGACGGTTCCGGCACGGTGACACTCGCTTGCGGTCCAGGGCACCGGGCCGGACAGTGCGTAATCGATCTTGAAGACGGCCGGGCCGCGGGGATACCGGCGCAGCTGCTCGATGTACCGGTCCGGCAGGCGCTTCCCGGCAATCGCAATGAGCTGCGCAGGGTCGGTGTCGAACAGGTACATGCGGGCCGGCGGCAGCTCGTCTAGCGACGCGACGGGAGCGTCGGGTTGGACGTGCCCGCCGAGCGAGCGCAACAACGACACCAGCGCGTCGGACAGCGCCTGCGAGCCGCCCCGCGGGAACGGCCACCCGGTGGCGTGCGCGGCCAGCGCGAAGGCCAGGGCAACGCCACCGGTTGCCGGTGACGTGAGCGGCGCGATCGTGTGCGCGGCGAGGCCGGCGAGCAGCCCACGCGCCCGGTCGCCACGGAAGCGACGGGCCAGCACGGCAGCGGGCAGTGCAGCACGGGTGCCGAACCGCGCCAGCAAGAGCGGGTGCGCCGGCCGGCCGGACAGCTGGGCGCGCAGGAAATCGGGGGCCAGTTCGTCCCAACGCCCGGCGAAGGGCCGCACCAGACCTAGGTATGCGCGCCGGTCGGGGCCGAGCGAGGCGGCCGTGTCGTGCGGCGACTCGGCCAGCACGGCGGCGCTGCCGTCCGGGAACGGGTGAGCGAGAGGCAGGTCAGGGTGCACCCACGTCATGCCGTGTTCGCCGAGCGGCAGTGAGCGCAGCACCGGCGAACCCGCGGCAAGCGGATGCACCGCCGAACATGTGTCGTGCCGGAACCCGGGCAGCGTGAGCTGAGCGGTACGCGCCCCGCCCCCGGCAGTTCCGCTGGCCTCATAGACGGTCACGTCCAGGCCGGCCTGGGCCAGCGTCACCGCCGCGGTCAGGCCGTTCGGCCCCGCGCCGATGACGATTGCGTCTGGCACGGCTCCTATCGTGGTACATG
>JBPYES010000562.1:0-7664 GCA_051984825.1 Jatrophihabitantaceae bacterium | reverse complement strand
GTGTTCGTGCAATTCACCGCGGTGGCGATCTGCTACGGGATGGCGCTGCTGTACTTCTCGCGCCGGGTCGAGGGCCACCCGTCCTGGTCAGCGCGCAGCGAGGAGGTCCTGTACGCACTGTTTGGTGCCGACGGGCCGGTGCAGCTGCGCGGCCACCACTTCACCGAGGTCTTCCACTTCACAATGCTCGGGCTCGGCCTCACAACGATGATCGTGGTGGCTTACCTGGCGCTGCGGCCGTTCGAACCGGTCGCGTCGCTGACGGTCGAGGACGAGACGCGGTTGCGGTGCCTGCTCGCGTCCCATGGCAAGCGGGATTCACTGGGCTATTTCGCGTTGCGCCGCGACAAGTCGGTGGTGTGGTCACCGACCGGGAAGGCAGCCATCACGTATCGGGTGGTACAGGGTGTTGCGCTGGCCAGTGGCGATCCGATCGGCGATCCAGAAGCCTGGCCCGGCGCTATGGCTGCCTACCGCCGGCTCATCGAGGAATACGCCTGGACGCCTGCCGTGATCGGCTGCAGCGAGCAGGGTGCAACCGTGTACCGGCGGGAGCTGGGGCTCTCCGCACTCGAACTGGGTGACGAGGCCATCGTCGAGGTGGACGACTTCACCCTCGACGGGCGGGCCATGCGCGGCGTCCGTCAGGCGTGCACCCGTATCAGCCGGGCCGGCTACCGAGTTCAGATCCGCCGCGCCGAGGAACTCGACCCGGCCGAGATCACCGCGCTAGCCGCGGCTGCCACCGAATGGCGCGGTGATGCCGCCGAGCGCGGCTTCTCGATGGCGTTGTCGCGACTTGCCGACCCCGCCGACCCCGACTGCGTGATCGCCACCGCCCACCAGGATGGTCAGCTGCGGGGACTGCTGCACTTCGTCCCGTGGGGCTCGGACGGGCTGTCCCTCGACCTCATGCGCCGCGATCACGACGCCGACAACGGATTGAACGAATACGTGATCGCGAACGTGATCGGTGCCTGCCCGGCGCTGGGCGTGACCCGCGTGTCGTTGAACTTCGCCATGTTCCGGGACGCACTGGAGCGTGGCGAGAAGATCGGCGCCGGGCCCGCAAGCCGGGCGTGGCGCGCCCTGCTGATCTTCTTGTCACGGTTCTGGCAGATCGAGTCCCTCTACCGGTTCAACGTAAAGTTCCGGCCGTGCTGGGAACCCCGCTGCATCTCGTATCCGGCTGCCCGCGACCTGCCGCGCATCGCTCTGGCCGCGCTGGAGGCCGAGGCCTTCTTCACCCAACCGCGCATGCTCAAGCGCCTGCTCGGGCGCGCATAACGCTTGCGCGGACGCCTCAATGAGTTCAGCGGAAGTCTCCGCCTCGCGCCTGCCAGTCCGGCTACGCGGCCGGGTGTCACAGGCGTGGCCGGGCCGGCTGCCTCCCGGGCCGGTGCTCGCCGCTTACGTCGTACCGCCACTCGCCTTTGTGGCGATCAGCCTGAGCGTCGCGTGGCCGATCATCGCGCACCTGGGCCATCGGGTGCCCGGCGGCGCCGACGGCGTCCTGTTCTCCTGGTACTTCGAGTGGATCGCGCAGAGCGTCATTCACGGCCACAACCCGTTCGTCTCGGACGCCCTCAACGCCCCGGCCGGGGTCAACGTCATGTGGAACACGGCGATGCTCGTGCTCGCGTTGGTCTGCGTTCCGCTGACGCTATCGATCGGCGCATTCACGACTGTGTCGCTGGCGATGGTGCTGGGCCCGGCCGTCTCAGGTGCCAGCGCCTACTGGGTGCTGCGCCGCCTGACCGGACGCACGCTCGGGTCGGCGATCGGTGCCGCCGTCTACGCGTACGGCCCTTTCATGATCGGCCACGCGGGGCACCTGAACCTGCTGTTCGCGCCGGTCCCACCGCTTCTTGTGCTGCTCGGCCATCGTCTGGTGATCAGCCAGCGGGGCAGCCCGATCCGGCTCGGAGTGTTACTCGGCGTCGTCGTCGGAGTTCAGCTGCTTCTGTCGGAGGAGTTGCTGGCACTGTGCGTGATCGCGGGCGTGGTCGCAGTGGTCTGGCTGGCTGTGCTGAATCCCCACGAAGTGCGCCCGCGAGCCCGATACGCCCTGATCGGCAGCGGAGTTGCGTCGGCCGCCGCCGTACTGATCGTCGCGGTGCCGCTCGGCTATCAGTTCTTCGGCCCGGACTCGTTCAAGAAGTTCTTGCCCGAGAAGGGCCGAGCAGACTTGGCGAGCCTGGTCCGGCCGAGTCTTTTGCAGTACTACAGCTCGCGCGCCGATGTACGCGCCAACCTGCATTTCCCGGCTAATGGCGCTGAGAACACCGGCTACCTGGGCTGGCCACTGATCATCGCTGCAATCGCGATATCTGCCTGGTATATCTGGCGCCGCGAGCGCTTCGCCATCTGGTGGTTACTGACCGCGCTCTCGCTGGTCGTGCTCATGCTCGGCTCGCCGATCGACGTCAACGGACGCAGCATCGTCCGTGGACCGTGGGCGCTCATCCGGCGGCTGCCGCTGCTGGGCGGAGTGATACCTGCGCGGTTCTCGCTGCTGATACTGCTGCTCGTCGCTGGGCTGATCGCTTGGACGCTGGCACGATTGCGCGGCCCACTCCTGCTGGTCGGCGCCGCCATCGCGGTGGCGTTGCTGATCCCACTGCGCCCCGTCGTGCCCATCCGCGGTTCGCTGCTGCCGTCGACGCCCCGGTTCTTCATGACGTCCGCCGTCAACGTCATTCCCCGGGGCGCCGTGACCGCGGTGCTGCCGCAGGCGGGATACCCGCACAATGCCGCCATGGTGTGGCAGATCAGGGCACACCTTCGCTTTGCCCTGGTCGGGGGCTACAGCGTGTTCAGCGTGCACGGCCATGCCACGTACTTTCCTGACCTACCGCTATTCGTCATGGCATTGCGAGATGTCGGAAGTGCTGAGCCAACCGCGGAGCCGCTTGCCGCATTGCGCGCATCCGCGGTCAGCAGCGGGGTCAGGTACATCGTGATCACCGACCGGCAGCCGAACATGCGCTCGGTCACGGCTGCTGCGGCGGCGATCACCGGATGCAAACCTCGTCAGGTCGCGGACGTCCTCGTATGCCAGATCGGCACCCAGTCGGCGCGGTAACGGGGCTCTCATCGCGATGGAGCGATCGGCTAGATTCGACCGGTGCCGCGCGTGGAGAGGCGGGACGTCGCCGCCGAAGGCGGCAGCGTGTTGTGCGAGGTTGCCGGGACGGGCTCGCCGTTGGTGCTCACCCATGACGGCCTGGTGCACCGCGAAACCTGGGACGCGCAGTTCACAAGCCTGGCCGATACGCATCGCGTTGTGCGCTGGGATCGCCGCGGCTTTGGCTTGTCCGCAAGACCCACCGTGCAGTACTCCAGCGTCGACGACCTCGTCTGCGTGATCGAATCGGCGGCTGAAGGTTCCTCCGTTCTCATCGGATCCTCCTACGGCAGCCTGATTTCCCTGCATTGCGCGTTGGATCGCCCCGACCTTGTTTCGGCGCTCGTGCTGGTAGGCCCGATCGTGAGTGGGCTCGACTTCACCGAGCACCTCATCAGCAGGGGTGGATTGTGGAGCAGCGATCATGCTGCCCCCGCCACACAGATCGCGTACTGGAGCGAAATAGATCGCTGGCTGGTAGCGCCCCAGAACAGCTCTGCACGCAAACGTGTTGCCGAGCTGTTGGCCGCTAACCCACAGAACCTCGAGCCGGACCTCACCCTCGAGCAGGATCCGCAGCCGGCAGCGCTACCGCGCCTCGGCGATATCGCCGTGCCCACATTGATCATCGTCGGCGAGTACGACATCCCGGACGTACATGCCCACGCGGGCGCACTGCAAGCCGGCATCCGAGGCGCGCAGCGTCTCGTGCTCGCCGACAGCGGCCACTTGCCGCAACTCGAAGTACCCGACGCGTTCAACCGGTCGGTGCGCGACTTCCTCGCAAAGCTGTCGCGATAACCGGCGGCTTACCTCGTGGTGGCGAGTTTGGCGCCGAGACCCAGGAAGGACACGGCGAACGCCTTCCGGATACGGGCAAGGACTCGCGGCCGCTCGATCAGGTGAATTCGCGCTGCGGCTGCGAACACGCCGTAGCCCGCGAACACCACGAACGTCATCGCCATGAACAGGCCGCTGAGTTCGAGCATGTTGAGGAGTGGATGCGGGGCTCTGGCAGGCACGAATTGCGGGAGGAATGCGAAGAAGAACAGGGTCAGCTTCGGGTTGAGCAGGTTCGCGAGAACAGCCGTGCCTATGACCCGCGGGGCAGACCGCTGGGGCTGCTCGGTGATTGCGAGCACGCCGGTGTCCCGCCAGGTTGTCCACGCCATGTATGCCAGGTAGGCGACGCCGACGATTCGAAACGCGGTGAATGCCTCGCCGCTCGCCTGCAGCAGGGCGGCCGCACCCGTCACCGCCGCGAGCAGGTGCGGCACGATCCCCAACGTGCAGCCGAACGCAGCCACGATGCTCGAGCGGGCACCGCGCGACAAGCCGGCGCTGATCGTGATCAGCACTCCCGTTCCCGGAGTCGCCACGATGATCAAAGACGTCAGGAGAAACGCCCACCCCATGCCGCCTGACGCTACCAATCGGCAGGGGCTGGTCCGCTGGCACGGCGCCGCCTGATCGAGAGCCATTGACATGTCCCACATGAGTGGCAAGCTCGGATTTCGTGAGATTCCCGAAGTGGTCGTTTGCTCTCGTGTTGACGGTTGCGCTTGTGCCCGGGATCGTGTCGCGGCCTGCGGCAGCGGCACCTCGCTCGCACACCGTGCAGGACGGGTCGGCACGGTTCGAGGTGCTGACGCCGACGCTGATCCGGCTGGAGTACGCGGGCGACGGCCAGTTCGAGGACCGGCCGACGTTCAACGTCATCAGCCGAGACCAGCCCGTTCCGCGGTTCACCACCGACGTTCGGGACGGGTGGCGCGAGATTCGCACGGATCAGCTGCTCTTCCGCTACAAGCAGGGCTCCGGGCCGTTCACGCCGGACAACACGACCGTGACGGTGGCCGGCACTACGGCCCGGCCGTCCTGGCCGAAGCCGCCGGGCAGCTGCGCGTTCGGCAGCGTGTGTCAGGCCGAGGACGGCCGGATGAGCGGCGGCGAGAGCGTCAACTACGACCACACCGGGTACACGGGGCGCGGCTTCACCGCCGACTACGGGCAGGTCACCGCGGCCGACGCATGGACGGTGACGGGCGCGCCGAACGGTGGCAGCCAACTGCAGGTCCGCTATGCCAACGGCGCCTCGGAGACCCGCACGCTGAGCGTGGTGGCCGACGGCGCCACGGTCGGCCAGCTCACGCTGCCGCCGTCCGGGAGCTGGGACAGCTGGTCGGTCGCGACGCTCCCGCTGCCGGCCGGGACTAGCACGGTCGGGACGCGGTGCGCGTCCGGGGACGGCTGCAACGTCAACATGGACAGCATCGCCGTTACGGCGCCGGGTGCGCCGTACCCGGCGGCCGCGCCCGAGCCGCCGGTCACCCAGCCGGGGCAGCTCGGCGGCTGGACCCGCGGGCTGGACGCCTACACCAACCAGGCGGGCACCAACGTCAACGACGTGCAGCTACATCCGGGCATCCTGAACCGGCAAGGCTGGTCGCTGCTGGACGACACGTACACCGCAGTACGGACGTCCGACGGCTGGGCGACCCCACGTCCGGATCACCACGGAATGCCTTATCAGGACGGCTATTTCTTCGGCTACGGCCACGACTACCAGCAGGCGCTGAGCGATCTACGCGCGATCACCGGGCCGGCCGACATGTTGCCCGAGTGGGCCTTCGGTGTCTGGTTCTCCCGCTACAACGCGTACACCACGTCCGACTACGAGAACCAGCTCATCCCCGCGTTCCGCGCGAATAACGTGCCACTGGACGCGCTCGTGGTCGACACCGACTGGAAGTCACCCCAGAGCTGGGACGGCTGGAACTGGAACCCGGCGCTTTTCCCGGATCCGAAGGGGTTCCTGGACTGGGCCAAGCAGCAGGGACTCAACGTCACGCTGAACGTGCACGCCGGCATCGACGCCAGCGACCCGAACTTCGCGCAGGCGCAGCAGACCGCGCAGGGCGGCTTGCAGCACGCGGCGCAGTGTTTCTCGCCGAACTGCTACCGCTTCGACTGGAGCGACCCGGCGCAGGCGAAGGCCTGGTTCGACCTGCATCAGCCGTTCGAGCAGCAGGGGGTGCGGCAGTGGTGGCTGGATTGGTGCTGCACCGACTCGGTGGTGGACCTCCCCGGCCTCACCCCGGACAGCTGGATCAACGAGCAGTACGCGAAGGACACCGACGCCCGTGGGCTGCGGGGGTTCGTCCTTGCCCGCATCGGCTCGTCGTTCGAGGACTTCCAGGGCGCGCCCGCGTCCGGGCCATGGGGCGAGCACCGCAGCACCGTCCACTTCACCGGTGACACGGACCCGACCTGGGACAGCCTCGCCTTCGAGGCGCAGATGACAAGCGCCGAGGCCAGCATCGGCCAGCCGTACGTCAGCCACGACATCGGCAGCTTCAAGGGCAAGCACCTGCCCGACGACCTGTACACGCGGTGGGTGCAGTTCGGCGCCTTCCAGCCGATCTTGCGGCTGCACTCCGACCACGGCGACCGGCTGCCGTGGGAGTACGGCGCGGGCCAGCAACCCGCAGCGGACTTCCTGCGTTTGCGCGAGGCGCTGCTGCCCTACACGTACACGCTGGCGTGGCAGGCGACGCAGACCGGGATGCCGATCACGCGCCCGCTGTACCTGGACTATCCCGACCAGGACGCCGCGTACACCAACTCCACTGAATACCTGTATGGCCCCGACGTGCTCGTCGCGCCGGTCACCAGCCCCGGCCCGGTCGCCAAGCAGACCGTGTGGTTCCCGCCCGGGCACTGGACGGACTATTTCACCGGCGCCACCTACACCGGACCGTCCACCGCAACGCTCTCGGTTCCGCTGTCGCGGATGCCGGTGTTCGTCAAGGACGGTGGCATCATCCCCGAGCAGCCCGGGACGAGCCACGCCGGTGGGCCCAGCAGCACGCCGTTCACGCTGAAGGTGTTCGCCGGCGACGACGGCGACTTCACCCTCTACAACGACGCTGGTGAGGGTCCCGGCTACCAGCAGGGTCAGTCCACCACGACGCAACTGAGCTACCGCAGCCACAACCGGCTCTCCTCGCTGCGTATCGGCGCGGCGGACGGCAGCTACGCCGGCGCACCGGCCAGTCGCGACTACCAGGTCGACGTCGTCGACACCTCGCAGCCGCAGGCGGTGCTGCTCAACGGCCGGCCGCTACCGGCCAGCGCCTGGTCCTACGACTCGGCGACCGCGACGCTCTCGGTGCACACTGGCGACCTGCGCACCGACCGCACCGCAACGATCACCCAGATCGGCGGCCAGCCGGTGCAGCGGGCCCAGTCCGCCGCGGTCGCGCTGAGCCTCGACCCCGCCACGCCGACGACCCTCGATGCCGGCGCCAGCACGCAGGTGACCGGCACGATCCGCAACTCGGGGCCCGGCGCGATCACCGGCGTGCAGGCGACGCTGTCCGCCCCGCAGGGCTGGACGGTGAGCCCGTCCGGCCCGGCTGCGGTCGCCGACGTCCCGGCAGGCGGGTCGGCGAACGTCACGTGGAACGTCACCGCAGGCCAGCAGGGCACGGGTGCCCTGAAAGCGACAGTCACCTACACCAGCGCCTCGAACGGC
>JBPYES010000561.1:0-8740 GCA_051984825.1 Jatrophihabitantaceae bacterium | reverse complement strand
AGATCAAGTGGCTGAAGTCCGACCCGGAGTACGCATACACCGAGAAGGAGAAAGACGGCCTGGTCAAGGCAGGACTGGAGGCCGGCCGCCGGCTGCCCAAGGACGATCCGCTGCAGCGGTACAAGGGTCTCGGCGAGATGAACGCCAAGGAGCTCTGGGAGACCACGATGGACCCAGCCCGGCGCATCCTGCGACTCGTCACCCTCGACGACGCGGCAACGGCGGACGAGTTGTTCAGCGTGCTGATGGGCGAAGACGTCGAGGCGCGACGCTCGTTCATCGTCCGAAACGCCCACGACGTCCGCTTCTTGGACATCTAGTTGAGCACTACCTTCCACGAGTTGTCCGTGTGTCGTGACGCTCTAGCACCGCCACGCACGGACAACTTCGCGAAGTCGCAGAACGCTGAAAGGTGAGCGCGTGACCGAAACCACCGGCTTCGATCGCATCGAGCCCGTCGACATTCAGGCGGAGATGCAGCGCAGCTACATCGACTACGCCATGTCGGTGATCATCGGGCGGGCGCTGCCCGACGTCCGTGACGGACTCAAGCCGGTACACCGCAAGATCCTGTACGGGATGTACGACTCCGGGTTCCGCCCGGACCGCAACTACGTCAAGTGCGGGCGCGTCGTCGGCGACGTGATGGGCAACTACCACCCGCACGGCGACACCGCGTTGTACGACGCACTGGTCCGGATGGCCCAGCCGTGGTCACTGCGGTACCCGATGATCGATCCGCAGGGCAACTTCGGCTCGCCGGGTAACGACCCCGCAGCGGCGTACCGATACACCGAGTGTCGGCTGGCGCCGCTCGCCATGCACATGCTCGCGGACATCGACAAGGAAACCGTCGATTTCGTCCCCAACTACGCCGGCAACACCCAGGAGCCGGTGATCCTGCCAGCACGGTTCCCGAACCTGCTGGTGAACGGTTCGGAGGGCATCGCGGTGGGCATGGCCACCCGCATCCCGCCGCACAACCTGCGCGAGGTGGCCGCCGGTGTGACGTGGGCGCTCGACCACCCGGATGCCACGTCCGAGGAATTGCTGAACAAGCTCATCGAACTGGTCCCCGGCCCCGACTTCCCGACGCGTGGCCTGATCGTCGGCCGCGACGGCATCGAGGACGCCTACCGCACGGGCCGCGGGGCCATCCGGATGCGTGCCGTGGTGAACATCGAGGAGGACGTCAAGGGCCGCACCATCCTGGTCGCGACGGAGCTCCCGTACCAGGTCAACCCGGACAACCTCGTCGAGTCGATCGCCCAGTTGGCCAAGGACGGCAAGGTCGCCGGCATCGCCGACATCAACGACGAGTCGTCCGACCGCATCGGCATGCGCATCGTCGTCACGCTGAAGCGCGACGCCGTGGCCAAGGTGGTGCTGAACAACCTGTTCAAGCACACCCAGCTGCAGACGACCTTCGGCGCCAACATGCTGGCCATCGTCGACGGCGTGCCACGCACCCTGCGCATCGACCAGTTCGTCACGCACTACGTCGACCACCAGGTCGAGGTCATCGTCCGGCGGACGCGGTTCCTGCTGCAGAAGGCCGAAGAGCGCATCCACATCCTGCGTGGCCTCCTCAAAGCACTCGACCAGCTCGACGCCGTCATCGCCCTGATTCGCGCGTCTGCGTCGGCCGAGGTGGCGCGGACCGGCCTGATGGAGCTGCTCGAGATCGATGAGCTGCAGGCCACCGCGATCCTCGACATGCAGTTGCGCCGGCTGGCAGCCCTCGAGCGGCAGCGGATCATCGACGAGCACGACGAGATCGCCGCGCAGATCGACGACTACAACGACATTCTGGCCAAGCCGGGCCGGCAGCGGGCAATCGTCCGCGACGAGCTCGCCGAGATCGTCGCCAAGCACGGCGACGAGCGGCGCACTCGGCTGGTGCCGTACGACGGTGACGTCAGCGTCGAGGACCTTATCGCCGTCGAGGACGTCGTGGTCACGATCACCCGCACCGGCTACGCCAAGCGCACGAAGACCGACCTGTACCGGGCGCAGCGCCGCGGCGGCAAGGGCGTGCAGGGCGCCGGTCTCAAGACGGACGACATCGTCGAGCACTTCTTCGTCAGCTCGACGCACGACTGGATCCTGTTCTTCACGAACAGGGGGCAGGTGTATCGGGTCAAGGCGTACGAGCTGCCCGAGGCGAACCGCAATGCGCGCGGTCAGCACGTGGCCAACCTGCTGGCGTTCCGGCCCGACGAGCGCATCGCGTCGGTCATCGCGATCCGGAACTACGAGGTCGCGCCATACCTGGTGCTGGCCACCAAGGCGGGGCTGGTCAAGAAGACGAAGCTCACCGACTTCGACTCGAATCGGGCCGGTGGCGTCATCGCGATCAACCTGCGTGGGGACGACGAGCTCATCGGCGCCGCCCTGATCTCGCCTGACGACGACCTGCTGCTGGTGAGCCGACGGGCGATGTCCATCCGGTTCAAGGCGGACGACGAGTCGCTGCGCCCGATGGGCCGCGCTACGTCCGGCGTCATCGGCATGCGATTCACCGACAGCGACGAGCTGCTCGCCATGCAGGTGGTGCGCGAGGATCAGGAGATCCTGGTCGCCACCGAGGGCGGATACGGCAAGCGGACCAAGATCGACGAGTACCCGCAGCAGGGCCGAGGCGGCAAGGGGGTCCTGACGGCGCGTATCGTGTCCACGCGAGGTGGGCTGGTCGGCGCCATCGCCGTCCGTCCCGAGGACGAGATCTACGCGATCACGTCCGACGGCGTGGTCATCCGCACGAAGGCCGCGGAGGTGCGCCGGGCACAACGGCAGACGATGGGCGTGCGGTTGATGAACCTGCCCGACGGCGTCAACCTCGTCGCCATCGCCCGCAACGCTGATGAGCCGGACGAGCAGGAGTGAGCCAGTAGTGAGCGGTACGGCGATATGAGTAGCCCGCGCTATCCGGGCGAGGCGTTCGCAACGACCGAGTCCTTCCCATCGATCGACGACCCCGAGTCGCCGGTCAACGGCAACTCGCCCGACCACGAGGACGAGACGCGGCCTCGCACGTCATTCGGCGTGCCAGGTGTTGGATCGGGCGGCGGCTTCGACCCGCATCCGATCACGGATGACGACGGGTTCAGCGCCCCGACCATGGGCGGCGCAGGCACGCCGCCACCATTCCACGACGGGCCGCCACCGGTGCTCGACGATGGCCACCGGCCGGTATTCGAGCAGGAGATCAACCTGCCTGGCCACCCGGGCGGCTACGGTGATCCCACGATGGACATCGGCGCGCCGGGAATGTCCCTGCCCCCCGGCGGCATGGGTCCGCCCGGCGGCATGAGTTCGGGTATGGGCCCGCCGCCTGGAATGGCGCCGCCTCCAGGCATGACGCTTCCTCCGGGAATGACCCTTCCGCCCGGCATGGCCCCACCCTCCGGGCCGCCGCGAGGGCCGGTCGGCCCGCCTCAAGGCCCGCCGCCCGGATTCGCAGCGCCGCAGGGACGGCAGACCGGTCGCCGCGGGCCTCGGGCGCGTGGACCGCGCCGGGCGAAGCTGCAACTGCGGCACATCAACCCGTGGACGGTGCTGAAGTTCTCCTGCGTGCTGTCGGTAGCGCTGTTCTTCGTCTGGCTGATCACCATCGGCCTGCTTTACGGCATCTTGCAGGCAGCCGGCGTGATCGACCACATCAACAACGCCGTCACCACCATCAACGGCAGCAATTCGAAGCAACCGATCACCCCCGGGCTCGTGTTCGGCGGGTCGGCGATCATCGGCGTGATCAACATGGTCCTGTTCATCGCGTTGTCCACGGTCGGTTCGGTCGTGTACAACCTGTGCGCCGACCTGGTCGGCGGCGTCGAGGTAACCCTGTCCGAGCGCGAGTGAGTGATTGGGTTGGAGGGGCCGATCGGGGGCCGGGTAAGCTGACACCTCGGTTTCGCGGGCCTGTAGCTCAGGCGGTTAGAGCGCATCCCTGATAAGGATGAAGTCGGAGGTTCAAGTCCTCCCAGGCCCACGCACGCCAACGAAAGGTGCTCCCGTGCTCAAGGTGTTGTTGCTGGTGGCAGCCATAGCCGGAGGTGCTGCGGTGGCGCGCAAGCGAGCGTCCGACCAGGCCACTGCAACGCTGTGGCGGGAGGCAACCAAACAAGGCGCCGCAACCGCATCTCAGTCCTAAGCTGGTCTCGCGGGGACGTAGCTCAAGTGGCAGAGCACCGCCTTTGCAAGGCGGGGGTTGAGGGTTCAAGTCCCTTCGTCTCCACCCCGCAAAACCCAGCCTCCATGACCCGATCCAGGACAAGCGGCGGCGCTTCAAGGGAATGGGTTGAGGAATAGGCTCGAGCTAGCCTCGCTCTACGCCGTCTCGTGCGCGCGGCCGACGCGGACATATCAGCCGCTTCGCTCGGGCAGCTTCCGCGCCATCGTTTACGCCGGTGTCGATCCGCTTACACGCAAGCCGCGGTACTGCGGCACTGCCGTGCTCTGTGTGACGGCCGGGCCGGGGCTGGTCACCAGTGTCGGCCGTTGAGCGCCAGCACCGTTCGAAAGATCCACTACATCGTTAGCGCAGCACTTGAGCAGGCTGTCCGGTGGCGGCATCTCGACGTCAACCCGGCGTCGCTCGCGGTCGCCCCGACACCGCGGCGGTCCGATTGCGGATCGTGGTGCGTTCGTCGTCGCAGCGTCGGCGTTGCTCGCGGGTGGCAACTCGGCCAGGGGACACCAGCCTCCGTGCCGGCGCCCAGAGGATCGAGAAATGGCCGTGACCGCGACGGACGAGCTACGCAAATACGGAGCCGCCCCCTCGACTGCGACATCGGGACGGGAGCGCCTGATTGCTACTGCGGGCCGTCCCCAGGCGCATGCTTGCGTCAGAGGCACTTCAGGCACCAATCGGCGTTCTGCGGCCTGGGACAGAAGGAGGGTGAGGACGAATGACCACTGCCGAAGTCGTCCAGTATTTGCGGTGGAGGAAGGACGTGGCCCACCACGACTATGCCGCTGCCTCCAACTACCTGAGTGTCTGCTTGGGGGAGACCCGGGCACAGGAGGTGTCGCAGAAGCTGCAGAAGCTGCCGGTCATCACCCGCCGCGCCAACGACATCCTGCGGGCCACCCGCCGCGATCCGCTGCCCATGTCAGACCCCGGCGTGCTGAAGGACCTGAAAAAGGTGCTGGCCGGGGAGAAACTGTCCCCGGTTCTCGTTGCGGAGGGGGATATCGCGGACGGTTACCACCGGGTCTCCCTCGCATACTGCCTCGACCCCTACACGGACGTGCCGCTCAAACTCGGCTAGCGAGCTGCCACCTCACCTGGTACCCGGCGACAGGTTCGAGACCAGCCCTGGCCAAATTCTCGATGGCTTTCAGGCGGCGTGCCTTCACTTGCGGACTTGCCTGAGCGCTGTTGCAGCACTGATCGTCACCGATCAGTTAGACCTAGGCGCGATGAAAGGTTGACGGTCATGTCTTCAATGTCCTCCACTCCGGCAGACAACGCCGTTACACCCGTGCGAATTTGGGTGGCCAGTCCCGCGGGATGCCGCACGCTTTCATTGGCGGCAGAGGCTGCGCGTGTGGTCGACGAGAGCAGATTTGCCTGGGTTGATCTAGAGGAGACGGGGAATGCCGACTCGCGCCTGATTGGTGAAATCCTTGACGTCGGCGCGGAAACATTCGAGATGTTGCGGCGCGCGGAACAGCGGCCACGATTCATGCCCCTGCCGGATGCGACATACGCCGCGGTGCCGATGACGAACCCGTCCGCGTCGCCGGAAGGGGGCCCCCTTGCGTATATGTGCCTTGCGCTTACCGAACGCGTTCTGCTCACCCGTCACACAACGCAATCTCCGATGCTGGCACAGATGCGCGATCAGTACAGCTCGCTGCCCGACGATGCCAAGACCGACGGGTCCGCCGTGGTGTTCCTGGTCCTCGACACGCTCATCCGCGAGAAAGAGGCGCAGCTGCTGTCACTCGGCCAACGGCTCAATCAGCTCCAGGTGATGCTGCGGACGACTTCACCGCCGGAGATCCATGACGAGATCGTGGGCATCTTGCGGATCCTTGCCGAGTTGGTTCAGGGGCTGACGTGGTACGGCAGTGATCTCGACGATGTGGCGGGCACCATCGAGCAACTACCCGGGATGCGGGGTGGCGTCACCGAACGCTTCAGACGCCACCGCGAGCGGGTATCCCGGATGAGGGAATCAGCCCGGGACTACCGCCAGCAAGCGAAGGACGCGTTCGACCATTACTCCTCCAATGCCGCTAACCGCCAAGGTCAGCTCATCAATGTCTTGACAGTTGTGGCCACGCTTTTCCTGCCCCTGACATTCCTGACCGGATTCTTCGGGATGGACTTCGGTGTCCTCGTCAACGACCTGAACTCCACCTGGGCGTTCGTGCTAGCGGGGCTGCTGCTACCCGCAGCGTGCATTGCCATCACCTTGCTGTTATATCGCAGGCTGCTGCGGCAATTCGGGGTCGAGAGGCTCACGCACCCAGGACCGCGAGCCTGATCGAAGAACGCTCGCGGTGACCTGTCACTGGTACGGCATCAGCCCGTGCTTCCCACGGTCAATGTATTTGGCGGTGACGGGCGCGGCGCTCGGCCTCCTGCTTGACCGCGTCCAGCGAGCCGGCGACGGTGGTTTCCCAGCGGTCGGCGACGACGCCGGCCCACCACTCGCCGAGGCCCCACAGATCGGCTGCCATCTCGCCGCGGTAGGTCAGCCGGGTTCGGCCGTCGTCTTCGTCGAGCAGGAACTCCTCGGCGACGTGCGGGACTGGGCCGCGGACGAGGCGGAAGCCGACCCGGTCAGGGCGGTGGAACGTGACCGTCTCCACGGTGGTCGCGACGAGGCGGCCGCGGATCGGGGTGCGATGCGCGGCCAGCACCAGGTCGGCTCCTCGTTCCAAGACGCGGACCTTCTCGGCTAGGGCACGGGTCTGTCGGCCGAGGTACGGCTGGGCGATCACGTCAAAGACGACCTCGCGCGGGGCAGCGATGTCGACCAGCTGCGGACCGAGCGGGCGGGAACGGCGCCCGATGCCCAGGTCGAGCGACACAGCACCTGTGATCACGCCGAGCCAGCCGGCTGCGGCACCCAAGCCGGCTTCGAGCAGGCGCCTGATCCACGTACCCATCACCGTGAGCATGCCGCATGGGCACACAATTGGGTGTGGTGTGTTTGGCCCGTGACAGCTCCCGGCACACTGGGGTGGGCGCCGCCGTGTGCTGAGGGGCGTTGCAATGACGAATCAACGGAATCGCGACGAGGTGTTCGTCGAGTACACGAAGAGCATCTGCCCGGTGTGCAAGGTCGTGGTGGACGCGCAGGTGAACATTCGCGGCGGGAAGGTCTATCTGCGCAAGCGATGCCGGGAACACGGCTGGTTCGAGGCGTTGGTGTATGGGGACGCGCAGGCGTATGTGGCCTCGGCCAGGTTCAACAAGCCGGGCGCCATACCGCTGACCTTCCAGACCGAGGTGGTCGAGGGCTGCCCGTCCGATTGTGGGTTGTGTCCGGAGCATAAGCAGCACGCCTGCCTGGGCGTCGTCGAGGTGAACACCGCATGCAACCTGGACTGCCCGATCTGCTTCGCCGATTCCGGCCACCAAGTCGACGGGTATGCGATCACCGTGGAGCAGTGCGCACGGATGCTGGACGTGTTCGTCGCCTCCGAGGGGGAGGCCGAGGTGGTGATGTTCTCCGGCGGCGAACCCACGATCCACAAGCAGATCCTGGACTTCGTCGACCTCGCGCTGGCCCGTCCGATCCGCAACGTCGTGGTGAACACCAACGGCGTGCGCCTCGCCCGCGACCCAGCGCTGGCCGTGGCGCTGGGACAACGAAACCTCCGTGATGGCCAGTCGGTGAGCATCTACCTGCAGTTCGACGGGTTCGACGAACGCACGCAGCACGAGATACGCGGCACCGATCTGCGCACGATCAAGCAGCAGGCGCTGGACAACTGTGCGCGCGCCGGGCTGACGGTGGCACTGGCCGCGGCGATCGAGCGAGGCGTCAACGAGCATGAGGTCGGCGCCATCCTGCGCTTCGGCGTCGCGCATGCCGCGGTGCGGTCGGTGGTGTTCCAGCCGGTCACCCACGCCGGGCGGCACCGCGAGTTCGATCCGTTGCGCCGGCTGACCAACTCCGACGTGATCGAGTTGGTTGCCGCCCAATGCCCGTCCTGGCTGCGGCCGGCGGACTTCGTGCCGGTGCCGTGCTGTTTCCCGACGTGCCGCTCGATCACCTACCTGATCATCGACGGCGAGAACGCGGTGCCGATACCTCGCCTGGTCGACGTCGAGGACTACCTCGACTACGTCGCCAACCGGGTACTACCTGACCCGGAGATACGGACGGCGCTGGAGCGACTGTGGAGCGCCTCGGCGTTTCCCGGCACGCAGACCTCGGCGGATAGCCTGGCCACGACAATCCCGCAGCTGGAGTGCGAGTCGTGCGGCATCAGCCTGCCCGAGGCGGCGCGAGAGCTGGGGGAGCGCGCGTTCATGGTCGTGGTCCAGGATTTCCAAGACCCGTACACGCTCAACGTCAAGCAGTTGATGAAGTGCTGCGTGGAGGAGATCACCCCGGACGGGCGGCTGATCCCCCTATGTGCGTACAACTCGGTCGGCTACCGCGAACAGGTCCGCGCGCAAATGTCTGGCGTCCCGGTGGCCGACGTCGTGCCGAACGCGACCGAGCTGCGGCCGCTGATCGCCGACTCACCGTATGGGTCGAAGATCGCCCGC
>JBPYES010000560.1:0-12237 GCA_051984825.1 Jatrophihabitantaceae bacterium | reverse complement strand
CCTGGAGGAGGCGGACCAGCTCTGCGACCGGATCGCGATCATCGACGACGGCCGCATCGTGCAGGAAGGCACGCCGGCGGAGTTGAAGGCGCAACTGCGCGATCGACTCGGTCTTGCCGGCGAGCCGACGCTCGACGAGGTGTTCCTCGACGCGACGGGCCGCACTCGTGATCGCATCGAGGGCGAAGTACAGGCGGTGGGATCATGACCAGTCCGGCAGTTGCGCTCGGTGGGCGGGCGATCCGGGAATCGATACGCACCCCGGAAGCGATCGTCCCGACGCTGTTCATACCGCTGTTCTTCCTCGTCGTGAACGTGGGGCAGGCCGGGCGGATCTTCCCCGCGGGCCACACGTCGTTCCTGCACGGGCAGAGCTACGCCGCGTTCCAGCTGCCCGCGTCGCTTCTACTGGCGGCGTCGTTCGGGTCGGCGGCGATGTTCCTGGTCGAGGACATCGAGGGCGGCTACTTCGACAAGTTGCGGGCGACGCCCATCCCCCGCACGGCGATCGCGTTCGGCCGGCTGGCCGCCGAAGGCGTCAAGAGCCTGGCGCTGACGGCGGTGCTCACGCTCGTCGCAATGGCGTTCGGGGTGCGGCTGGCGAGCGGCGCCTTCGGGTTCGTGCTGCTCCTGCTGCTGACCGCCGGCTGGGCCGTCGTGTTCTCCGGATTCATGCAGCTGATCGCGCTCAAGACACGAAGCGCCGCGGCTACGCAGAGTGGCGGACTCGTGTTCTTCCCGCTGCTCTTCCTGACCCCCAACTTCGTGCCTCGGCACATGCTCACGCATCCCATGGAGGTCGCCGCGACCATCAACCCGGTCACCTACATCATGGAGGCGATGCGCTCGCTGATCCTGGTGCACTTCGACTGGGCAGCCATCGGCAAGGGTTTCCTCGTCGTCGCGCTCGCCGGATTGGCGATGGCCGCACTCAATGCGCGCGCGATCCGCGCCTACGACTGATGGACGAGGGCTGGGTGGCAGGCCCTAGCGCCCGCCACCCAGCCCTCCGCTCAGCCGGTGGTGCCGACCAGACCCATGTCGACGTAGCCGTTGGTGGCCGCGCTCTCCGTGTAGTTCGTCACGCCCGAGCCGTGTAGCCGCAGGAACTTCCTGTTGTTCAACGGGATGTACGCGACGTCCTTGGCGAGCTGCTCGGACAGGTCGCCCCACATGGCGTTGCGCTTAGCCGTGTCGGGCTCGCTGTAGGCGGCGTCGATCGCGGCGTTGATGGAGTTGCTGGTGTACCAGCCGTAGTCCTGTCCGTTCGACTCCGACGAAAGGTTCACCCGGCTGTCGAACAGCGGCGGGATCACGGTCGAGGCGTTCGGCCAGTCGGCGCCCCATGATGCCCACACCACGCTGTACTTCGCGGCGTTGTGCGGGTTCTGGATCACGTCGTAGTACGTGTCGGAGAGGCTCTCCAGGGTGACCTTGAAGCCGGCCTGCTCCCATGCGGCCTTCAAGGCCGAGGCCTGGGCGTCCGAGGTCGGAGTGCCGCCGTTGTACGTGTAGTGGATCGGGTACGGGATCTGCACGTGGGCCTGCTGGAGCAGTGCCTTGGCCTTGGCCGGGTCTCCGGCATCCGGGGCACCCCATGGATTGGGGAAGTCCTTGAAGCCGGCCACCGACCTCTGGGTGATGCTGTTCGAGGGCACCGACATCGCCGGGCCGCCGTAGGCCGTGATGTAGCCGGTCTTGCTAGTGGCCACCGCGAGTGCCTGGCGCACCAACGGGTTGGTCATCGTCTTGAAGTTCGGCAGCAGGTAGTCGACGTACGGCGACAGCGGGTTGGTCACGCGGCTGTTCACCTGCGCGACCCGCGCCTGGTACGCCGGCGGCGCGGACCGGTCGGTGACCGCGAACTTGTCCGGACCGGTGTCCTTCAGCAGCCGATCGAAGATGCCCTCCTCTGTCAGCCCTTCCTGGATGACGATCTTGTCGGGGAGCGCCTTACGGATACCGGGGTAGTCGGTGGACGGGTCGTAGTTCGGGTTGCGGACGAGCGTGCCGCCGTGGCCCTCCTGCCAGGTGCCCTGCAGCATGTAGGGGCCGTCGGAGAAGATCTGGTAATTCGACTGCGCCGCCTTGTCCTGCGACTGCTTGAACGGCGCAAATGCCATCAGGGCCCCGGACACCGCGTAGTTGAAATCGCCGACCGGCTTGCGCAGGTGGAACGTGATCGTGTTCCCGTTGCACACCACCGCTTTGTCATAGGCGGCTTGATTCTTCTTGGTGTACGGACCGGAGTAGATCGAACTGCCGTCGGGATTTGTGGGGATATTCAGGAACTGGATCTGATAGTTCGGTCCTCCGGTGATGACGTTCACCGCGAAGGTGCGCGAGACCCCGTACTTGATGTCCTCGCAGGTGATCGGTGAACCGTCCTGCCACTTCGGGCCCTGCTTCAGCGTGAACGTCCACGTCTTGTTGCTGTCGCTCGCCGTGCCCGTGTCAGTTGCGAGGTCAGGCACCAGCTTGTTGTCCACCGTCAACTGCGTCAGCGTGCGGTAGAACAGCCGCGACGCATTGGTCAAATCCCGCCCGATGTACGTGCGCTGCGGGTCCCAGTGCTCGGCGTTGCGCGATGTCAGGTAGTAGAGCGTTCCACCGCGCGTGGTGCTGGTGGCAGTCGGCGCCGCCGAAGTGGTGCCGCTTCCTCCCCCGTTTTTTTTGGACGAACACGCCGTGACGATCATCATCGCCACAGCCACGCCGACCACGATGCCCTTCTTTGAAATGCTCACCAGACAGCCCCTTTACTCAGCCTTTTCTCAGCCGCACGCGGGCATGCGGCAACAACGCGACACCTGTTCGGACCATCGCCGGGCTAAGGAGTTGGCGGCAAGCTCTGCGAAATTCCTCGAAGAAAACCGCTCACCGTTCTGTGACCCAACTGTTTCCGGTCTGCGACATCGGCGTTCTTAAGCTCGTCTTATCCAACGAGAGGACCCGCAGTGACGGCTGCGCCGAGCCTGGTGGCTCGGGGGTACCGCTTGGCGATCGGTGAGGACACCGTCCCCCAGATATCGGTCGTCAGGTCGGCGCACGTGTCGCTCACACCACTCATGATCGGCGCCAGCGCCGGCGTGCCCGGCACGGACGGTCGTTACCTGTTGCAGGCCGTCCGCAAGGCCTTGCCCTACGGCGCCGGCTTCGCACTCGCGCCGATGGTGGCCGCACATCGGGCCGGCGACGAGCTGGTCGACGCATTCATGCCGATCCTCCCGTACTCGGATGTATCGGTTGCACAACAGATCGAGAGCATGCATCACGCACCGGACAAGTTGCTGCTGGACGATCTGCACCGCATCTACGGCGATGCCCTGCCCCGTGCCTGGCAGCCCGCTGCCGACCGTCCCCGTACCTGGTTCGACAGCTTGGCGCTTGCCACCGCACACAGCTTCGAGGCAGTCGCCACGAGCTGGCAGGCCGCCGCACCCGCGATCGATCGCGAGATCCAGCGGGTCGGTACCGCGCTGGTCCGCGGCGGCCACGACGTGCTGCTCAACAGTTTGCATCCACGGCTGCACTACGCGCGCGGGATGCTGAGCTTCGACATCCCACTCAGGCGGATGGTCAGCCTCGACGGGCGGCGCCTGGTGCTCGTACCGCTGATCGGTGATTCCCACGCGTTGCTGGCCGGCTTCGAGCTGCCCGGACTCGCCTACATCGGCTATCACGTGCCGGGGCACACGATGTTGCGGTACAGCGGTAACGGCGACGAGCTGGCGTTGCTGCTCGGACCGCTTCGTGCGCGGGCGCTACGGCTGCTCGCGCGCCCGATGAGCGCGGGCGCGCTGGCCAGCGCCCTGGAGTGCGCGGCTAACACGGCCACCTACCACTGCAATCACCTCGAGGCGGCGCGACTCGTCGTGCGGGAGCGGCGCGGGCAGTCGGTGTGGATCTCCCGCACGCCTCGCGGCCACGAACTCGTCGACCTGATGGCGTCGTAGGTGACTGTCGGACTATTGCGGGCGACTGAATCCGAATTCGTGGCATCCTTCGGCGCGTGCAGATGAATCCCGAACCCCGAGTCGCCGGCCGCGCGGAGACCCGAGCGGTCGCCGAGTTGCTAGACGCGTTCAATCGTGAGTTCGCGACACCCACACCCGGCCCGGACGTCCTCGCCGCACGACTCACCACGCTGCTCGCGGGCGACGCCGTGATCGCGTTCCTGTCCGGCGAGCCACCCGTGGCGGTCGCGCTGACGACGCTGCGGCCGAACGTCTGGTACGAGGGGCAGGTCGCGCTGCTCGACGAGCTCTACGTGGTTCCTGAGCTGCGCGGACGGGGTATCGGCTCGGCGCTGCTAGCCCTGGTCGAGGCGACCCTCGGGCAGCGCGGCGCCGAGCTACTCGAGATCAACGTCGACGGGGACGACACCGACACCCGGCGGTTCTACGAGCGCCATGGCTACACCAACATGGACCCGGGACAGCGCGAGCCGATGCTGTACTACTACCGCGAGATCCACCAGTCAGGGCGGCCCGAGCAGGTGCTTGATCAGCGGTAGCACGCTGCTCGCGTCGCTTGCCTGGAGGCTGCCGTTGTCGATCTCAGGATGACAGCCCTCCTGTATTTCGATTTGTACCGGGGGGCCGACCCGGTAGCTGAACGTCAATACATACTGTGCTGAGGGGCTTCCCGCGCTACCGCATTGAAATTCGTAATCCCACGGTGTCGTCGGAACCCGGTTGAGCTCGGCCATCAGTCGCGCGAGGTCGCCCTGCTTTGCGGTAACGGCGCGCGATTGCTTGCCCGGTCGGCACACCTGCAGCAACACAGGACGCTCAGGAACGAGCCGGTCCTGCTGCCCGAGCCGGCCCGCGGTCTGCGGACAGCCGTCCTGGTCCGTCGGGGGAAGCGGCTTCCAGCGGCCGCCCAGAGCCGCGCCCGAGGCCTGCAGCCGCAGGTTGTGAACGAGAAACACGCCGTTCGACGCGTTGAGGCAATGGTTACCCGGTATGGAAACCCACATCGTCCCGCCGCGATAGGTGAGGGCCATCAGGTAGTAGTCCCCGTCGGTGGCTTGCAGGATAAACGTGCAGGGCTGCTTGTCAGACTCGGGCGGCAGCCATGCGAGGTCAGCCGGGATCGTGGACAGATAGTCGCTGTCGAGGGTTCGGGTGCCGGTGAGCTTTCCGCGCCCGCCGTGTAGATAGCTGCAGACGACTGCGTCTGTCGGTGTCTCCAGCGGGACGAATCGCTTTGTGGCGTCGACGCCCTTGGCCCGCTGCGGTGTCCAATAACTCGGCGCGCCGGCGGGCAATTCAGCAGGACAGCTGGGTATCGGTGTGACGGGCTGCGTCTGGTGGCTGGCTAGCGGCGCCGGCACTTGGTGATGACCACGGTGGCTCACCAGCAGCGCGACCGTGGCCACGACGAGCACGCATGCTGCGGCCGCAACGGCGGCGAGCCAGGGTGCGGCTCGCCTGTTTTCGGGCGCCCGGAACCGGAAGTCCGCGGTCGTCGGAGCGAGCGTGTCGTGAGCGCGCATTGCCTCCCGCACCGAATGCTCGATCTCGGTCATGACATGCCCTCTCGCGGCTGAGCCGATTCGACGACGGACGCTCGCAGAGCGTGCAGCCCCCGGGCGACAAGGCTGCGCACCGTCGCCTCGCGGCAGCCCAGCAGGGCGGCGATGTCACGGTCGCGCAGTTCCTCGTAGTACCGCAGCACCACCGCAGCGCGCTGCCGGGCGGGCAGTTCGCCGAGGATGCGCCACATCGCGTCGCGCTCGGCGAGCATCGCATCGGGCGCGGCGCTAGTAAGCTCCGGGACGACATCGGTGATCAATTCGCCAGCGGAGCGAAGCCGCCGCCGACGCAGATACTCGTTGACGACGACGCGCCGGGCGTAGGCCTCAGCGTTGTGAGCATCCACGCCGCGCTTGCGCCATCGGCGATATACCTGCTCAAGTGCCTGCTGCACGAGGTCCTCCGCATCCGACCGTCCATGGCAGAGCTGGAACGCCAGGCGGAGCAGCCGATCACCGGAGTTGCCGAGCAGCTCGGCGATCGCCTCGTTCGCGTCCGTAGCGCCCTCCATACCCGGATAGATGCGCTAGGCCACCGATCTCGTTGCTCGCAGGCGCGTCATGGGAGCACCGAGGCCTGAAGAAGCTCCGCAGCGCGGCGCACCGCGTCGGTGTCCGCCACCGTGCGCCGCACCCGCAGCACGATGCGCCGCTGCGGGACGGGATCGACGACGGGAATGGCGGCGAGGCCGTCCGGCAACGATCGAGTCGCGACCCGGGGCACGACGGTCAGGCCACCGGCCGCGGCGACAAATGCGATCGCGGACGCGTAGTCCTGCGCCTCGAACTGGAAGCACGGGCTGAACCCCTTGCTGGCACAGGCGTCGAGGACGACCTGCCGGCACGGGCCGGACACGACGTCGTTGTCGATCCACGCCTCGTCGCGCAGCTCTTCGAGCTGCACAGTCGTCTTCGCAGCGAGCACGTGGCCGGCGGGCAATACCGCAAGGTACGGCTCGTCGAGAAGTGGACGGACGTCATAACCGTCGAGCGATGTCGAGGCACTGCCCTCGACGAAGAGCTCGACGTCGGGCACGAACGGTGCATCTGCGGCGCGCTCGATGAGCCGCAAGTCCAGGCGGAGTCCCGGGAACTCCCGGGACAGTGTGGCGGCGACCGGCGGTACCCACGCGGCTCCCGCCGAGGCGAAGTAGCTGATCGTGAGCCGGCCGATCCGGCCGGCGCGCAGGTCAGCGGCGAAGGATTCCAGCGCCGCAAGCCGCTCGAGGGCGTGGCGGGACTCCTCCGCGAAAAGGCGGCCGGCCGGCGTGGGCACGATGCCGCGCCCGTTCCGCTCGACCAGCGCCAGGCCGGTCTCGCGCTGCAGCGCAGCAACGTGCTGGCTGACGGCCGAGGGCGTGTATCCGACGCTGGCCGCGGCGCCGTTGATCGAACCGGCGGCGACGACAGCCCGGAAGACGCGGAGGCGATGCGCGTCGAGCATGGCAGGATCGTACAGTTTCACTGATGCGTCGGTAACCAGAATTTACTTGTGCTGTTGTATCAGGTCCTGCTGCCATGGCCGAGTGACGCCGATCCGGCAAGCTCGCCGATGGACGCTGCCAGCCGCCACCGTCAGCGTGTTGCTCATGTGGGCCTCGTCGTTCTTGGTCATCCGGGCCGTCCGGCACGACTTCGCGCCCGGATCACTAGCACTCGGCCGGCTCAGCGTCGGTTCGCTGGCGCTGCTGCCGCTGGCGGTGCGCGCGCGCCGGCCGTTGCCCCGAGGCACGACGCTCAGGCTGGTGCTGACCTACGGCGTGCTGTGGTTCGCGGCTTATGCCGTGGCCCTCAACGCCGCGGAGCGCCACCTGGACGCGGGAACCGCTGCCCTGCTCGTGAACTTCGCTCCGATCATCGTCGCGGTCTACGCCGGGCTGTTCCTGGGCGAGGGATTCCCGCGACCGTTGGTGATCGGGATCGTCGTCGCGTTCAGCGGCGTGGCGCTCATCGCGCTGGGCAGCGCAGGCGCGCACCACGATGCCATCGGGGTCGCGCTCGGCCTGCTCAGCGCGGTGCTGTACGGCTCGTCCGTGCTGATGCAGAAGACCGTGCTGCGCTCGACAGACCCGATAACGGCCACCTGGGTCGGGTGCGTAGCCGGCAACGTCGCACTGCTCGTGTTCCTGCCCCAGACGGTGCGCGACGTAAGTCATGCACCGGCCGGCGCGATCGCCGGGGTCGTCTACCTGGGCGTCTTCCCGACCGCAGCCGCGTTCACGCTCTGGGCGTACGCGCTGACGCGCACCAGTGCGGGACGCCTGACGTCGACGACGCTGACCGTGCCGGCGATCGCGGTCCTGCTGTCGTGGGCGTTCCTCGGCGAGACACCGGCGACCCTGGGCCTGATCGGCGGAACTCTGTGTCTGACCGGCGTGGCGATCAGCCGCCGCAGGCCGCGACGGCAGATCACGCCCGTTGTGGCCGCTCAGGTAAGCGGTGTCCGCAGCACTGGCGCGGGAGTGCCGCGCGAGTAGCGCGGAGGGCCACCGTCGGCGGGTGATCCTCAGCGCCACCGCAGTGTGCGCGCGTGGTCTCGAGCCGCCTGGCCACGCTGCTGCTCGCTCGCGTACAGGACGCCATATGCGAACGCGAGCGGCGGGGCGTCGGTCTCGGCGGCAAGGCTGCGCACGACGTCGCCGGCGACAGTGCTGTCCTGATACTCGCCGAGGGTGTCCTGGAACAACGTCGCACGCTCGACCGCGAGGCGGGCCGGCTTGCCGAGGGCGGGCACAGCGAGTTCCGCGGTGTAGCGCATCCGCTTTCCGGCCTTGCGGGCCCGATGCAGCTCGTCCGCATCGGCCTCGGGCCGGCCGGCCAGCTTCAATCGCTTGGCGAACCTCTCGCCGGCGGTCTCGAAGTAACCGTGCACCGTCTTGGACGAATGCGCGCCCTTTTCGGTCATCGGCGCCCGCTCCTGCCAGGCGTCCAGAGTGGCCAGCAGGGCGAGGTAGCGCCTACTGCGCATCTGCCGCAGGAGCAAACGGCGGGCGCTCTCCTGTTCGGCGACCAGGTGCTCATCGAGCTGCGCGGCCATGGCGCCGATATCGACCTGCGCCGGGAGTGCGGTCAGCGTCTGCGCGACGTGCCGGCTGAGCACCTCGCCGTCGCGCACTGCGCCGAGCAGGCCCGCGTACCACGCCAACTCCGCGTCGAGGCTTGCCGCCTGCTCCGGATCGAACAGGTCAGCGAACACCCGAAGCACGCTGCGATAGCGGCGCGTCGCCACCCGGGTGGCGTGGATCGCATTCTGCCCACGCCGCAAGGCCAGATCACCCGCGATCAACGCCGCGTGCTGCGCCTGGAGGTAGTTACGCACCAGGGCGCCCAGCGTGCGGGCACGCTCTCCGCGGTGCGAATTGAGCGGTGGCCGGTCGCCGAGCACCCGGGCCAGCTTCGGGCGGGTCGCCACGACGATGGCACCGGAGTCAGCCAGCCGCCGCCCGATCGCGGCCAGCAACTGCTCGTCGCCCGTCCCGGCCCCGACGTCGACGGCCCGCCAGCATGTCGGCTGGGCGTCGGCGCCGGGCCTCCTGGCGCTGACCTGGTCGTCGACGATCTCGGCGAGTATCTCGCCGGCAGGACCGACGACACGCGTGACGGTGCGGTTCGTCATCAGCGTTACGGCGGGTCGCAGTTGCGCTCCGCGGGCCAGTCCGAACGCGATCTCTCGCAGTTGTGCCGGCACCGCGCGCCCGTTCCCGTCGGCGGTGATGCGAGCCTCACCGCGCGCCATGCCGTTGGAAGGCTGCAACCGCCAGCCGCTGTCGGTGTATCCGGTCCGCACCCGCAATGTCACGCCCTGCCGCAATAGGTCCTGAGCGGCGGTGTCGAAGTACCGGGTCGACAACGACACGGTGTGTTGTTCCAGTACCGCCCCGGCCGGCAACACTGCCGCCAGATCAGGCACCGCCCAGTCGGCATCGACCTCGAATGTGTCCTCGCGCGCGCGGTTCTGGTTGACCACGACGCACCACCTCGCTCCTGATCAGTCCCTCACGGGTGAACGTCAAGCGTCAGATCGTAGACGTCATCCTGAACAGGAGGTGAACCGGAGGCAAACGCTCAGCCGAAGCGGCCGTGCACGTAGTCGGCGGTACGGGGATCCTTCGGGGCATTGAACATCGCTTCGGTGGAGCCCTGCTCAACGATGTAGCCCGGCTTGCCCTGCTCGGCGAGGAAGAACGCGCACCGGTCGGATACGCGGGCCGCCTGCTGCATGTTGTGCGTGACGATCACGATGCTGACCTCGGTGACCAGTTGGGCCATGGTCTCCTCGATCACCGCTGTCGAGGTCGGGTCCAACGCCGAGCACGGCTCATCCATCAGCAGCACTCGGGGCTGAATGGCCAGCGACCGGGCGATGCACAGCCGCTGCTGCTGCCCGCCCGAGAGCGCCCCGCCGGGCTGGCGCAGCCGGTCGCGCACCTCGCGCCATAGGCCGGCCTTGGTGAGGCACTCCTGGACGAGCGCGTCCTTCGTCGAACGTCCGGCACGTTGCCCGGTCAGCTTCAGGCCGGCCACCACGTTGTCGTAGATCGACATGGCCGGGAAGGGATTCGGCTTCTGGAACACCATGCCGATCTGACGCCGGGCATCGATCACGCGGCGGTTCTGCGCATAGATGTCCTCGCCATCGAGCCATACCTCGCCCGCCAGCTGAGCCGACCGCACCAACTCGTGCATGCGATTGAGGATGCGCAAGAATGTTGATTTGCCACAGCCGGACGGGCCGATCAGTGCGGTGACTTGACCGCGCTGCATCGTGAGCGACAGTCGGTCCAGAACCTTGTGACTACCGAACCAGGCAGAGACTGCCCGAGCATCCAGCTCGGCCGGCATGGCGTGCCGCACCTGGGGCACGATCGGAGCCATTTCCATCGTCGAAGCGGCAGTGCCGTCCTGCGAGTCCGTCATGAAGCCACCTGCCTCAGTCCGCGTGAGCTGCGGCGTCGACCTGCGGCCAAGGTGATGACACCTGCCCCTACGAGCACAATGGCGAGTTCGAGCAATTGCACGATCGGTTCACCTGTGTGCGCTAGTCCCCCGCCACCGCCGTTGCCGGACTCCCCTCCTCCTCCGCCGCCGCCGTTGCCACCATCCGAGCCACTCTCCGGGCTATGCGGGCTGCCTGTCGGCCTGTTGCCGTTCTGGCCGTTTCCGTTTTGCCCGGGCGGTACGTCGACGATGAACGGGAACGCGACGGCGACTGCCGGGTCTTGGGCCACGAAAATGAGTGTATGTGGGCCGCTCGACTCGTCTGCCGGAACCGTGAACGTGTAGTCGAGGGTGCCATTGCTCGCGGCGGTGACGTCTCCGAGATCGCGAGGCGCGGAGTGCAGGGTGATGTGGACGCGCTGCTTGGGCGCGAATCCGGTCAGGTGAACGTGGCACCGCTGCTTGCGATGCAGGTGGGGCTTCTCTCCCAGGTGTTTGCCGTGGTCGTCGGTGCATCCGACTGTTGTGGGACCGAGAACACGAACGGTGATGTTCTCGCCGCCACCTCCGTTGCCGCCGTCCGCAAATGCCGGTCCGGCAACACTGAGGACCGCCAAGCCGACCGTGAACAGTACGGCTGACAGCCTCCTCACGATCGCCGGTCCGGACTCTGCGTCGTCGCCAGACCGGTCGTTGGCTGCTCGGTCGTTGGCTGCTCCGCCGTCGGCTGATCGCGCCCCGCCACGTCCTGCTCCGCCTGGTCGCGTCGGCCACGTTCTTCGGCAGCGGCGAGCGCGGTCTTCATCTGCTCGGCCCGCCGGCGGCGCCACTTCCACAGCGCGAAAATAGCAGCAATCAGCAGGATGAACAGCAGAATCTGTAGCCAGGGAATCGCCCAGAGACTCGTATTGCGTGACACAAGCGGCGGCGGCTTCTTCAACGGCGAGCCGGTGGGGGACGCAAAAGGTGTTATTCGTATCTGGGCTTTGAGTGGCCCGGCGGGGAAGACGCCAGGCAACTTCGCGTGAACCGTAATCGCATCGCCGGGGAGCAGGTACGGCAGGGCATTGGGATGGACGGTGGCCAGGGTCCCGAATGGGCTGCTTACCTTTACTGTCTGCAAGCCACCCAGCACCACGTTGCCCGTATTGCGCACCGTGTAAGAGACGCTGGTCGAGCCACCACTAAACGGATTCACCGTGCCGTGATAGCTGACGTGCGGCGGTCCGATCGCGAGAGTCGGCCGCAGCGGGCCCACCACGCGCATATAGATTCGAGCACCCTCGCGATATTCGACGAGCATACCGCGGTTCGCCCCGGTACCGGCTTTCGTTATCGCGGCAACGATTCCGCCGAGGTGGTCGCCGGGTGTCGCATCGGCAGGGACAGCCAGGGTGAAGGGCTCGTTTACCCGCGCATGGCCGGGCACCGTGACCTGGGTCCGGGCCAGGTGCACCCAGGAGCCGACGTCTCTGGGCTTCCGGCTCGGAGGTAGCAGATCGAATGATCCGGAGCCGTCAGTGAATGCATCCGACGCGTAGACATGGAAAGTCATCGCTTTGGAACTGTAATTGGTAATGCCAACGTAGTCATGTATGACATTGCGTGGCTTGACATTGTTGTAGATGAACCGGGACCGGCCGTTCAGGCCCTTTGCGCTGGAGGGCATGACCGACCAGGTGATCGCGTTGGCGGGCGGTTTTCGCGGAGCGGGCGATGGAGCAGGGTGCGGGGAGGGCGTGCCAGGGGTTGCCTGCGCA
>JBPYES010000559.1:0-4827 GCA_051984825.1 Jatrophihabitantaceae bacterium | reverse complement strand
GGAGTGCGGTGCCCGGCGCGGCACTGCTGCTAGTCGGGCGGGGCCGCTTCCGGGACGAGTTGGCCCGGCTGGCCCGCCGCGTCGGAGCGGCCGATCACGTGGTGTTCGCCGGCAGCGTCCCGGCGAGCGAGCTGGCGGCGCACTATGCCGCGGGGGATGTGTTCGCCATGCCGTGTCGCACCCGTCGCGGTGGCATGGACGTCGAAGGCCTCGGCATCGTCTACCTGGAGGCATCGGCGCTGGGGCTGCCTGTCGTGGTAGGGGATTCCGGTGGAGCGCCGGAGGCGGTGCGCGACGGCGAGACCGGTTACCTTGTCGACGGCCGGGACGTCACGGCGATCGCAGAGCGCACCGCCGAACTGTTGGACGATGCGCCGTTACGGGCCAAGTTCGGCGAAGCCGGCCGCCAGTGGGTACAGGCCGATTGGCGCTGGGACACGGTCGCCGCCCAACTCCGCACCATGCTAGACGGCTAGTAACGGGCCAGAGCGAAGCTCAACCACAGAACGAAGCAACTACGAAGGACGCAACCACCGGGCGATGAGCGCTCGCGCGAAGAGCGTGCGCCCGGCGCGCCGCCTCGGGCGGCGCTTGCCTGACGAATGCCGCCCCCGCCCTTGGGGCGGGGGCGGTGGCAATCGCCGTGGCGCACTATGAATACAGAGCGCTTATCTCGGCGGCGCATTCCTTCTGCACGACATTGCGCTTCAGCTTCAGTGACGGGGTGAGCTGCCCGGTCGACTCCGTCCAGTCGAACGGCAAGATCGTGAACTTGCGGATCGTCTCGGCCTTGCTGACCGCCCTGTTCGCATCGTCGATGGCGGACTGCACCTCGGCACGCAAATCGGGATCGTCCACCACGTCGGCGAGCTGGGTCGTGGACGGACGCCCGGCCCGCTCCAGCCAGGTCGGGAACGCCTCGGGGTCGATGGTCACCAGCGCCGCGATGAACGGCTGCCGGTCGCCCACGACGAGGCACTGGCTCACCAGCCAGTGCGCCCGTACCCGATCTTCCAGGACCGCCGGCGCGACGTTCTTGCCGCCGGCCGTGACGATCAGTTCCTTCTTGCGCCCGGTGATCCTGACGAAACCGTCTTGATCGATTTCCCCGATGTCGCCGGTGTGGAACCAGCCCTCGGCGTCGATGGCCTCGGCCGTCGCTGCGTCGTTGTTCCAGTAACCCGCGAAGACGAGGTTCGATTTGAACAGCAGCTCGCCGTCGTCGGCGACCCGTGCCACGGTCCCGCCGACGGGCGGTCCGACGGTGCCGATACGCAGCGCGTCCGGGCGGTTCACGCAGATGCCGGCCGTCGTCTCGGTGAGCCCGTAGCCCTCGTAGATGGTCAGGCCGACGCCACGGAAGAAGTGGCCCAGCCGAGCACCGAGCGGCGCCCCTCCGGAGATTGCCGCGACACAGCGGCCGCCGAGCGCCGCCCGTAGCTTGCCGTACACGAGTTTGTCGAAGAGCGCGTGCTGGAGCTTGAGCGGAAGTGGCACCGAGTCGCGGTCGAGCGCCTCCGAATAGCGGATTGCCGTCCGCTCGGCCATGTCGAAGATCTTGCCTTTGCCGTCAGCGTGCGCGCGCTGCTTCGCGGTGTTGTACACCTTCTCGAAGACGCGCGGGACGCTCAGAATGAACGTGGGCTGGAATGCGGCGAGGTCGGCTATCAGGTTCTTGACGTCGGCGGTGTGGCCCAGGGTGCAGCCGCTGGCCACGGCGCCGATCTCGATGACGCGACCGAAGACGTGCGCGATCGGCAGGAACAGCAGGGTCGACGTGTCCGCGTTGAACAGGTAGCGGAGCTCGGCGGTGACCTCGCTGACCTCGGTGATGAAGTTCAGGTGACTTAGCTGGCATCCCTTGGGGCGCCCCGTGGTGCCCGAGGTATACAGGATCGAGGCCAGATCCGCTGGTGCGACGGCTTCGCGCCGTTTGTGGACCTGATCGTCGTTGAGGTCGGCGCCGCGCGTGACGAGGTCGGCAAGGGCGTCGCCCTCGATGCGCCAGACCGAAAGGCCGGTGACCGCGGATTCGCGCACGGATTCGACGGTCGCCTCGTGCGCTTCGGTCTCGACGAAGATCGCCTTCGCGCCCGAGTCGGAGAGAATCCACTCGACCTGTTCGGCGCTGGACGTCTCGTAGATGGGCACGACGACGGCGCCGACGCTGAGCACCGCAAAGTCGATCAACGTCCACTCGTAGCGGGTCTTGCTCATCAGCGCAATACGGTCACCCGGCTCGACACCTGCGGCGATGAGGCCCTTCGCCAGAGCGAGCACCTCCGCGCTGAACACGGCAGATGTGACATCTCGCCACTCTCCGTCAGTGCGCCGGCGCAACGCGACCCGGTCCGGGAAGTCCGCGGCGTTCTCGAAGACGTAGTCCGCCGTATTGCGCTGCCGCGGATTCGGGGCCTTGCTGGGAACTGACAGTTCGCGCACCGCTTGCATCCTCTCCACGGCGACACAGAGCTAACGTGAAAGCGTAGTGGGTGATGCCCCAGATCGATGTCGTGGACGAGACGTGGATCGCCGCGCCCCCGCGCCGCGTGGCGGCGCGCCTGGCCGACCCGCGCTGCTGGCGTCGCTGGTGGCCCGCGTTTGAGCTCACGGTCGACGAGCTGCGCGGAGCCGAGGGTGTGCGCTGGTTCGTCAGGGGCCCCGCGACCGGGTCGATGGAGGTCTGGCTGGAGCCGGACCTCAACGGGGTGCGGGTCCACTACTTCCTGCGGCTGGACGCTCCTGCCGGCCGGCGCCTATCGCAGCGGCGGGCGCAACGCACGGTGCTCGCCCACCGGCGGCGAGCCAAGCGCGTGTTCTGGGCGCTCAAGGACGAGGTCGAGGGGCGATCCGCGGTCTGAGGTGACGTCGTGCGGCGGTAACCTCACGCGCATGGTGAGCGCTCGCGCGAAGACACCGCAGGCGATCTAGTCATGGCAGATCAGTCGACGCAGTCGATCACGATCGATGCACCGCCCGCGGCGATCATGGCCGTGATCGCCGATTTTCCTGCATATCCGGAGTGGACGGGCTCGCTGCGATCGGCCGAAGTGCTCGAGCAAGGCCCCGACGGGCGGGCCAAGCGCGTTCATTTCACGCTGGACGCCGGTGTGGTCAAGGACCAGTACGAGCTCGAGTACATCTGGACGGGCGACGAGCGCGTCGAGTGGAACCTCGTGAAGGGCCAGATGCAGAAGATGCAGCACGGGACTTACGCGCTGCGCGATGCCGGCGCAGGGGCGACGGAGGTCACCTACTCGCTGACGATCGACTTGGCGATCCCCATGCTCGGCATGCTGAGAAGGAAGGCTGAGCGGGTGATCATGGACACCGCACTGAAGGAGCTCAAGAAGCGCGTCGAGGCTGGGCAGGGTTGAGCGCCTCATGCGCATAGTCCTGTTCACAGGCAAGGGCGGTGTCGGTAAGACGACCACTGCGTCGGCGACCGCGTTGCGGCTGGCCGACAGAGGGGTCAAGACGCTGCTGCTCTCGACGGACTCCGCTCACTCGCTGGGCGACACGCTGGACGCGTCGCTGGGCAACGAGCCGGCAGAGGTCGTGCCGGGACTCTGGGCCGCGCAGATCGACACGCAGCGCCGTTTCGAGGCTGCATGGCACGACGTGCAACGGTTCCTGCTGGACATGCTCGCCCGAGGCGGCGTCGACCCGATCACCGCCGAGGAGCTGACCGTGCTGCCCGGCGTCGAGGAGGTCCTGGCGCTACTGGCGGTGCGCGAGTTCGCAGTGGCCGGCAACTGGGACGTGCTCGTCGTCGACTGCGCGCCCACGGCGGAGACGCTGCGGCTGCTCGCGCTGCCCGAGGCGCTCGGTTGGTACCTGCAGAAGGTGTTCCCGGCGCATCGGCGCCTGGCTCGGGGCATGCGCCCGATCGCCGCGATGATGGGTCGTGGCGACGTCATCCCGCCGGACACCCTCTTCGAGGCGCTGCTGCGGCTCTCCGACGAGTTGGCGTCGGTACGCGATCTGCTCGCGGATCCGGCGATAACCAGTGTGCGGCTCGTCCTGACTCCTGAGTCGGTGGTGGCTGCGGAAGCACGGCGGACGTTCACTGCACTGGCGCTTTATGGGTACTGCGTCGATCTGGTGATCGCCAACCGGGTGTTCCCGCGCGGGCGGGACGCGTTCCGCCAGGCGTGGGCGCGCGCCCAGCAGGCGCAGCTGGCGGAGCTGCGCGAGTCGTTCGCGGGGTTGCCGGTGCGCGAGCTGCCGTACCGTCTGACCGAGCCGGTAGGGGTTGCCGAGCTGCGCGCGATCGCCGACGCGCTCTACGGGGTAGCGCCAGGCACTGACCCGGCTGCCCTGAGCGCTGCGCCGGAGCTGATGAGTGTCGACGCAGAAGGCGAGGAATTCGTGCTGCGAATGTGGCTGCCACTGGTCGAGCGCGCCGCCGTCGACGCGGCGCGGGCCGGCGACGATCTCGTACTGACCGTTGCCGGGCACCGTCGCGTGCTCACGCTGCCGAGCGTGCTGCGCCGCTGCGAGGTGGTGGGTGGCGAGTTCGCGGACCGGCAACTGCGGGTGCGGTTCCGCCCGGACCCGGCGCAGTGGCCGCAATGAGCGAGCCGGGAAGCCACGGGACGATCGGCGAGGAGGCGGTCAAGCTCCTCGACGCCGTTCAGGAATGGCTGCGCCGCGAGCCTCTCTCCGAGCACCTTGCGACCGGCGCGCCGGAGTGCACGTGGTGCCCGATATGCCAACTCGTGGCGGTGCTGCGCGGCGATCGCCCCGACGTCAACGAGAAGATCGCAACGATCGTCGCCGCACTGCGAGCAATGCTCGACGGGTCGGACGTCCGGTCGCCGCCGC
>JBPYES010000558.1:0-22411 GCA_051984825.1 Jatrophihabitantaceae bacterium | reverse complement strand
CGCCGTCGTCTTCCGCGCCGTCGTCTTCCGCGCAGTCGTCTTCTTCGCAGTCGCCTTCTTGGCCGGAGCCTTCTTCGCGGCTGTCGTCTTGCGCGCGGTGGTCTTCTTGGCCGCGGTTGCCTTCTTGGCCGGAGCCTTCTTCGCGGCTGTCGTCTTGCGCGCGGTGGTCTTCTTGGCCGCGGTTGCCTTCTTGGCCGGAGCCTTCTTCGCGGTCGTTGTCTTGCGTGCGGTGGTCTTCTTTGCAGCCCTCTTAGCGGGTGCGGTCATTGCCTTTGCCTCCTTGTAGGCAACGTACTGGCAGATCGATCGTGATCAGTGGACGCTGCGATGCGCCACGCCGTCAATGCGCCACGCCGTTTTGTGTTGGTGGTTCGCGATGACTGGTAGATGCCTCCCATGCGCAACACCTCGCTACTCGGCAGAGAAAACCCTTATAAGATAAGTACATTTTCGAGTGCGTACGCGTCGCTGCACGTCCGCCCGTAACGTGTCGTGCGTTGCGTCTTGAAAGCACGATCGACCATGTTCGCTGCATGCGCAAGATGACATCGCAAGTTCGTGCGCAGTTGATGTCGTCGCAGAGCGGCTTGCAGTTGACGTCGGCGCAGAGAGGCGACGGACGAGTCGACCTGTAAGCCGGGTCCTGTGCCCAGCGCTTGCGCGCCAGGCGGCGACCATCCATCTCGGCCTCTCGTCGCCAAGAGGCTCTAGCGGTCTACCCGCAGACTCGAGCGGGTCACCCTCGATCGCCTGCGCGAATCCCCTGGTTTCCCAAGTGATTCTTCTTGACCTTGCTCCGGGTGGGGTTTGCCGAGCCGTTCCGGTCACCCGGAACGCTGGTGGTCTCTTACACCGCCGTTTCACCCTTACCGGCCGGCTGGCCGGCGGTCTGTTCTCTGTGGCACTTTCCCGCGGGTCACCCCGGGTTGCCGTTAGCAACCACCCTGCCCTGTGGAGCCCGGACTTTCCTCGGCGAACCTGTTGCCAGGTCCGACGCGGCCGCCCGGTCGGCTCGTCCGCCGCAACGTCAATGCTAGCGGGCGAATAGGCTCACTGTGTGGGCGTCGCCGACATCGCGCTGCTGTGCGGTGCGGGCCTTCTCGGTGGGTTCGTCAACTCCATCGCCGGTGGCGGATCGTTGCTGGTGTTCCCCGCTCTGGTCGCGACGGGGCTGGGCACTGTCGCAGCGAACGTCACGAACTCGGTCGCACTGTGGCCCGGCTACGTCGGCACGCTGTTCGGGCTCGGCCCGTTGGTCAACACGCAGACGCGGCGAGCTCGCGAGCTGGCCGTAGTGGCATGCGTTGGCGCCGCCGCGGGATGTGCCGTGCTGCTCCTGACACCAGCGCGTGCGTTCACGGTCGTGGTGCCATTCCTCGTTATCAGCGCCAGCATTCTCGTCGGCGCCCAGCCGGCAATCGCCCGGCGCATCAGCCCCTCCCACGGCGAGCACCCGCGCGCGCTCGTGATCGCCGTCGGGGCCGGCGCGGTGTACGGCGGCTATTTCGGCGGTGGGCTCGGGGTGATCCTGCTCGCCGTGATCGGCCTGACGGTCTCGATGCCGCTGCGTGAGACGAATGCGCTGAAGAGCATCCTTCAGCTGATCGTCGCGACGGTGGCTCTGGTCGCGTTCGCCATCTTCGGGCCCGTGCATTGGCTCGAAGTCGTCATCGTCGCGCCGACGGCGCTGCTGGGCGGTGTGCTCGGCGGACGGCTCGCGGCTGTCGTCAACGAGCGTCTGCTGCGCATCGCCATCGTGGTCTTCGGACTAGCCATCGGCGTATGGCTCGCGGTGCGCGCATTCAAATAATCCGCCGGTCGGCGGCGCTGCAGGTCTGCAACACCGCCGACGTTGTTACCGGAGCTCAGGGCTACTGATCGCTCCTGTCGATGTAGTCGTCCGCCTTCTGCTGCGCGGTGTCGACCTTGCCTTCGTACTTGCCACCTGTCTTCTCGTCGACGACGTCGCCGCCCTTGTCGACGGCGCCTTTCGCCGTGTTCTTGTTCCCCGATAAGAGTGACTTCGCCTTATCCATCAGGCTCATCGCAACCACCTCGCTTCACGAGATCACGCCCGCGGCCGGGCGCGACGGCACGCTGTGCGCCTAGGCCCAGGATGAACCTTTGATCACGCTCTGAAAAGAGGGCCCAGTCATGCAAGGCCCACGAGAGCTGGCAAACACGACAGTGGGCCCGCACGCGGACGAGTGCCTAGAGTTGCGCCTGCGACCAGTCGATCTTCTTCGGCGACACGGCCGTGCCGACGTCGAGCTGGACATCCTCGTGGCTTTGCAGCGGGATCGCTGCCGGATCGCCGGTGTAGCGGACGCCGTTGACGTACGCGGTGACTTTGCCGTGCGCGGGACCGACTTGGGTGGTCGTCAGTGGTTGCCGCCATATCCCGAAGAACTGGCCCAGCGTGTACGTCGTCCGGTCCGGCGCCTCGACATGGATCACCCCGTCCTGCGCATGGACGTGCAGCCAGTAGTAGCACTGCGATGCTTCGTAAAACGCGCCGTTCGGAGTTTGCTGCGCTACCGGATTCACGATGCCGATGCCAGCCGGGAGCGGACGTAGCGCGCCGTTGACATACACGCTCAGATGCGTGTGGATGTGGTAGGCGACCTGCTCGTTCGACTGGCACTGGATGCCATCAACGGTTTGCCCGCGGGCGGCTGTGCTCGCCGGTGCCAGCACCGTTCCCTGTTCGAGCGGGATGACCTCCGGCCCCGGCGGACCGGTCAGCGTCGCAGAGGCCACGTCCGAGGCACCGCTCGCCGACCCGTGGCTCTTCTTCCCGCTGGCGGCAACGCCCGCGGCGATGCCGCCCCCAACGGCGGCAACGACTACCACCGCAGCCACCGCAAGCAGGATCCGCTTGCGACGCTCGCGGGCCTGCTCCGCGGCACGAAATGCCGCCGACTTCGCCCGCGGGGTACTGCCTGTCTGCCGGCTAGCCGGCGGCCTTGCACTGGACACTTCTCCACGTTAAGCAGCGTCCCTGTGCTTCCGAACAGAGCGAGCTACAGCAGCCCACCCTGCTGATATGCGGCCCAGGAAAGGTTCCAGTCGCCGTACCCGTCCCAGACCGGGACGCGCTGGGACGTGCCGGTGTTCGTCCAGGTCACCGGGTCACCGACGAGCGAGTAGTGGTAGTACCACTCGGCGTTCGCCGGGCTGAGGTTCGTGCAGCCGTGCGAGAGGTTCGCCTGGCCGAGCTCGCCGTTCCAGTAAGCGTCATGGATGAACTCGCCGTCGTAGGTGACCCGTACCGACCACGGCACCTCGATGTTGTAGAAGGGCTCGCCCGGAGCGCTCACCATGTCTTGCGGATTGGCCTTGCCGATGACCACCGCGGTGCCCGCGTAGGTCGGCGTGTCCGCCTTGCCGAGCGACACCAGAAACGTCCTGATGAGCTTGCCGTCGGAGTAGACGTACATGCGCTTGTACTTGCCGTCGATCTTCACGACCTGCGCGGCCCCTGTCTTGATCGACAGGGTCAGGTTGTCGTCGAAAACCAGGCCCTTGCCCGCCCACAGGCCGGCCAGAGGCAGCGACACGTTGATCGAGGCGTGCGCCGGCCAATACGCGGGCAGGCGGTAGTGCGCCTCCAGCGCCTGGCTCGCCTGCGAGGAACGCTCGAAGTACCAGGCACCGTGCACCGGCTCGCCGTCGACGGTGACCTTTGTGACCTGCTCGAAGACTGAGGCGTCGGTGATCGCGACCGAGAAGTAGGCGATGATCGGCATCCCGACGCCGAACGTCATGCCGTCGCTTTCGTACAAGCTGACGTGTACCGGGGTCCCGGACCCGCGCTTGGGATCCGGCGTCCGGCTCGGGGTCGGGGTCGGTGCATGCGACGTCGGACTCACCGGTGCGCTGCTCGCGGCGGCCACCGACTGGACGCTCGTCGACGGCGCGTGCCCGCCCGGTTGGCTGCTGCTGCACGCGGTCAGCGCGACCGCCATGACGCAGGCGAGCGCCCCCCACGATCGGCTCCGCGCGATCATCATGATCAAACGTTACTTGCTGTTCCTAAGCACAGCACGTGCGGCGCGCCGAGTGCTCAGCGCATCTTGTGTGGTGGCGGCGGTGGTGGTAGCGACGTCACGTCCGGGGCCGGCTCGGGCCAGACCAGCAGCACCGGGCACGGCGCGTGATCTACGACGAATCGGGTCTGCGGGCCCAGGCTGTGCGGCCCCAGCCTGGTGCGGTCGCCGTCTCGAGCCAGGACGAGCAGCTCCGCGTCCTGCGCTGCCTGCACCACCTCATGCTCGACGCGGCCGCGCCGTTCGAGACGCGTCACCGGGCGCCCGAGCCGGGCTGCGGCGGCACCCAGGAGGCTGGCGGCGGCTTGTGCGGCCAGCTCCTCGAGCCGTGCGCCGGGATCACGCTCGGGATGCCCCCGGCCTAGCAGCCCGCGATACGCGGCGTGTGCAGCCCCCGCCACGTCGTCGTCCGTCACGTGCAGCAGCGCGACGTCCTGTGTCGGCGCGAACGTGCGGGCCGCGTCGACACAGGCGGCCCAGGTGCCCTCGGTGAGCCAGACGATCACAGCCACAGTCAGCCTCCGATGATGCGCAGCATCGCCCACAGCGCCAGCACCGCGCACACCACTGCCGCGGGAACCGTCAGCAGGCCGAGCCCGGTGAATTCCTTCGCCGTCGGTTCCGCATCGTGCTCGCGCGCAACCCGTCGCCACAACAGGGTGGCGAGCGAGCCCACGTAGGTCAGGTTGGGGCCGATGTTCGCCCCGATGAGCACGGCCAAGACGGGACCGGGGCCGCCGGCCGCGGCGACGGGCACCAGCACCAGCACCGCGGGCAAGTTGTTCACGAGGTTGGCCAGCAGTCCGGCGATCGCCGCGACGCCGAGCAGGGCAAGCAGCGTCGATCCAGCGGGCAGGGCGTGGTCGACCAGCGACCCGAGCCCGTTGTCGACCAGCGCGCGGACTATCACGCCGAGCGCCAGCACGAACGCCAGGAACAGCGGGCTCGCGGCGTCGACGAGGCCGGCGACCGTCGTGCGGCGCTGCATCAGCGCTCGCCCGCCGAGCACGACGACACCGCCAAGCGCTGCCCACGCCGGGTTGACGCCGGCGAACGACGTCACGACGAAACCGCCCAGCGTCAACGCCAGGACCACGAGCGCGAACACCGGGACGTGAACCCGCGCGCGAGGTGGCACCGCCGCTGGTGCTCCCAGGTCGGCTGCGAACACGCGGCGGAGCACGCCGTACTCAACGGCGATAGCGACCAGCCAGGGCAGCGCCATCAACGCGCTGAACCGCGCGAACGAGAGCCCGCTCGACGCGAATGCGAGCAGGTTCGTGAGGTTGGACACCGGCAGCAGCAGCGACGCCGAATTCGCCAGGTGCGTGCACGCGTATACGTGCGGCTTCGGCCGCACCGAGAGCGACGCCGCCGTCACGAACACCACCGGGGTGAGCAGCACGACCGTGGCGTCCAGGCTCAGGACCGCTGTGACCAGTGAGGCGACGACGAAGACACCGGCGAAAAGGCGCGACGGGCGTCCCCGGCACATTCGAGCCATGGCCGCCCCACACGCCGAGAAGACGCCGTCGTCGTCGCACAGCGCAGCCAGTACGAGGACGGCTGCCAGGAAGCCGACGACGGGAAGCAGCTGCTTAAGCTCCGCCGACGCGTCATGGGGCGACACCGCGCCGACGGCAACCAGGACCGCCGCTGCCGGAACCGCGGCCACCGCCTCCGGCCAGCCCTTGGGCCGGACTACCGCGAACGCCAGCACGGCGATCAGCAGCCCCGCCGACAACGCCTCGGCCGGGGCACCCGTCATGCCAGATGACCGACGTCGTTGACGAGTCGAACCGACGGTGTCCCGTCGGCGTAGTAGTCCAGGATCGAGACGGACGCCGGGTCGAGATGCAGCCGCGACATCGCGATGACAGGCGCGTCAAGGGCAAGGCGCAGCAGCGTCTTGATCGGCGTGACATGGGTGACGACCACAACGGTGCGGCCGGGATGCTTGGCGATCAGTTCGTCTCGGGCGCGGCGAACGCGTGCTGCCACGGTGGAGAACGACTCTCCGTCGGGTGGCGCGGCATTGAGATTATTCAGCCACGCTGTCAGCTCATTTGGCCAGCCCCGCTGTACTTCATCGAATGTCAAGCCTTCCCAGGCGCCGAAGTCGGTCTCGACCAGGCTGTCGTGCAGCGATACCTCGATGCCCAATGCGTCGGCGATGCTGGTGGCGGTCTGCTGCGCCCGCCGCAGCGGCGAGCTGACTACGGCGGCGACATCGCCGAACGTGCGATGCGCGAGCGCCACCGCCTGCTGCTCCCCCGCCTCCGACAGCGCCAGCTGGTTGCGGCCGGAGAACCGGCGCCCCGAGTGCTCGGTCGCCGCGTGCCGTACCAGCATCAGCCGCGTCGGCGTGCCCGTGGGCGGCGTCCAGGACGGCGGCTCAGGCACCGGACGCGGCGGCAGCGGCGGCCTGCCGGCGGCGATGTCCATGGCTTCATTGGCGAGCCGGTCGGCGTGCTTGTTGCGCTCGCGCGGCACCCACTCGAACGTGATCTCGGCGAAGCCGTCGCGCAGCGCCGCGGCCTCTCGCGCGAGCGGGCGCAGGCCCGCGTTCTTGACCTGCCAGTGGCCGGACATCTGCTCCACGACAAGCTTGGAGTCCATGCGCACGAGTACGGACGTGGCGCCGAGCTCCGCGGCGGCCTGCAGGCCGGCGATCAGCCCGCGGTACTCGGCGACGTTGTTGGTGTTGCGGCCCAGCGCCTCGCGCCGCTCGGCGAGCACTTCGCCGGTCGTGGCCTCGCGTACCACGGCGCCGTAGCCGGCTGGTCCTGGATTGCCGCGCGAGCCCCCGTCCGCCTCGACGATGACCCTCATAGCCCTGACTGCGCGGTGCGCACCAGGATGCGTCGGCAGTTGTCGCATCGCACGATGTCGTCGGCTGCAGCTGCGCGCACGGCATTCAGCTCGCTGCCGGCCAGTTCCAGGTGGCAGCCCTCGCACCGTCGTTGCCGCAGCACGGCGGCGCCGACCCCGCCGCTGGCCACGCGGATGCGGTCGTAGAGCGCCAGCAGATCGGCCGGCAGCTGCGCGGCCAGCTCGGCGCGCTCCGCGGTGCGCCGGGCCGCGCTCGCGTCCATCTCAGCGAGCGCTGCGTCGCGCCTGGTGTCGAGCTCGGCGCGTTCGGCGGCCAGCGACTCCTGCCGGGCGGTGAGCGTGGCCAGCCGGGCGTCGAGCGTCTCGCGCTGTTCCATGACCTCGAG
Source organism: Jatrophihabitantaceae bacterium (assembly GCA_051984825.1). Classification (GTDB taxonomy): domain Bacteria; phylum Actinomycetota; class Actinomycetes; order Mycobacteriales; family Jatrophihabitantaceae; genus DASXRA01. The sequence goes on along the minus strand of JBPYES010000558.1, from coordinate 15,144 downwards.
CAGGTCGTCCTCCAGCGTCGACTGCCGCCGGGCCAACGTCGTGATCTCGTGCTGGAGACCTTCCAGCTCCTTGGCCGGGACGCCGCCCGAGGTCAACCGCTGGTCATCCCGCTTGGCGCGCGTTTGCACCGTATCGATCTCGTTCTCGAGCCGGCGTTGGTCAACCGCGAGATCGTCGAGTTGCGCCTGCATGTCCACCACCTCGCCGTGCAGCTGTTGGTACTGCTGGTCGGCCGCGGCGATAGCGGCAAGCTCGGGCAGGTGCTCGCGGCGGTGCGCGAGCTGCACGAGCTCGGTGTCGGCGGCCTGGAGGTCAAGCAGGCGGAGTTGGGTGGCGGAATCTGCTTTCACTGCTGGCTACTCGCTTCGGGTGACGGGACGTGCAGTGTCCACGGGTCGGTTACTGTCGCGGACACTGTCACGTTCACCGTAGTGCCGAACCTGCCGCGCAGGCGCGTGGCCACTACGTCGAGCCAGGGTGCCTCGGTGGCCCAATGCGCCGCGTCGACGAGTGCCATGCCGCGTTCGGTGACTGCTTCCAGGGTGGCGTGGTGCTTCAGGTCGGCGGTCAGGTAAGCGTCTGCGCCGGCACGGTGCGCGGCCGCGACGAACGGCGCGCCGGACCCGCCGCACACGGCAACCGTCCCTACTCGGCGATACGGATCCCCGGCCGCGCGCACCCCCCACGCCGTGGGCGGCAGCACTCGCGCGGCGTGCTCGGTGAATTGCTGCAGCGTCATCGCCTCGGGCAATTCGCCCACCCGGCCGGTTCCGCGGGCGCCGCCCACCGCTACCTGCGGCTGCACGTAGCACGGCGCGCCGTCCAGGGCGGCCACGATGCCGGGCAACGCTCCGGGTGGGACGGTCAGCTCGATGCGCGTCTCGGCTGCTGGCTCGGACGGCCGCTCCCGCGTCGCGCCGACGCCTATGGTGCGCCACACCCGGGTCGCGCCGGCCGTGACGACGGCACGCACGACCGGGGCCGCGTCGTCCGTCGCGAGGAACGCGATGAGCGTCTGCGGCGCGTCTTCGGGCGCCACCTCCAGCGGGCGCAGTCCCGTGAGTCCGAGGCGGTCCGCCAAGGCGTCCGACACGCCCGGGACGGCGACGTCGGCGTTGGTGTGCGCGACGTAATGGGCGATGCCGGCGCGGATCATCCGGTCCACCATCTCGCCCTTGGGGTCGGTGACCGGTACGCCGTGCACCGCAGTGAGCAGCAACGGGTGATGCGTGAACAGCAGCTGGGCCCCGGCCGCTTCCGCCTCGGCGACGATCTGCGGTGTCACGTCGACGGCCAGGAGGGCCCGAGTGATGTCGGCGCCGGGATCGCCGCAGGTCAGCCCAACGGCGTCCCACGATTCAGCCCAGCGCGGGTCGAACCACTCCTCGACCGCGCCGATCACCTCGGCGAGCAATGCCATCGGCGGCGAACCTACCCCGTAGGACGCAAAGGGGCTCGGCCCCGGTTGCCCGGTGCCGAGCCCGCTCGCTCGATTGCCTACTCGGACTGCGTTGCGCCGTCTACGGCCGGCGCGGTGCTGGCCGTTACCGGGATGCGCTTCGCTGTCGCGCCGCGGTACGCGCCCGCCACCCGAACGGTGAGCACGCCCTTGTCGTACGTCGCCGTCAGGTCGTCGCCCGTGACATGGGCCGGAAGCGTGAACGTGCGACGGAATGTACCGTAACGCACCTCGTGCAGCCGCCGGCCGTTCTGCTCGGCGTTGCGCTCGTCACGGCGCTCGCCACGAATCACCAGCGCGCCGCCGGCAACCTCGACGGTCACGTCGTTCTCCGGGTCCAAACCTGGCAGCTCGACGCTCACCAGAGCGTCCTCGCCGTCCCGGGCGACGTCGGCAGCCGGGGTGAAACCGGTCCGGGCCACGTCGGTCGCATACGGCCGCAGGAAGGCGTCGAGCTCCGCGAAGGGGCTCGGCCATGTGTTGCGCAGTCTCAAAGTCGTCATTATGGTCACCTGTCCTCAAATTAGTATCAGTGCCCTTGCAGGCATCCGACGAATAGAACTTGAGTCGAGGAGACTTAATTCCGAGCCCCGTTCCTTGCTACCAGCGCGGTGTGCGTTCGTAGCGCGGCGCCCATATCCGGCGGTACAGCAGCCGTACGGGCGCCGGGAACATCCCGAGCACGTGCGTGCGCGTGGCCTCCGGCGCGCTGTCCAGCAGCCACGGGAAGAACTCCGCGCCCCCGCTCAGCCCCTGGGTCTTGCGAAAGTGCCGGCCGAACGCCTGCCAGCCGGGATTGCCGAGACGCGTCTCGACAAGGGGCAGCGCTTGGCTCTCCTCGTGCCGCATATGCCCGGTCAGGGACTCCGTCAGCACCCGGCTCGTCTCCAGGGCGGTCGGGGTGTCATGGGCGGTGAGCGCCTTGTCGAGACGTTCGAGCAACGGCTCCAGCTGGGCGTGGTCGATCTCCATCTCGTCCAGCACTGCGGACTCCTCCGGAAAGACGACCTTCTCGCGCAGCGACGGCCACAGCGCGACGTCCTCGGCGGTGTGGTGGATGGAGAGCTGCTTCTTGAACATCTCCCAGCCGGCCACCACCGGTGGCGTCGTCTCCTCGCCACGCTCGCAGGCTGCGGTCAGCCGGCGCAGGTCGCGGCTGAACGCATCGTGTGCGACGTACATCATCGTGAAGTCGACGGACATCGTGAGCTCCTTCAGGTCAGGCCCGAACCGGTTCGGCGACGGGCTCGGCGGTGGTGGCCTGGTGCGGCACCTCACCGCGCGAATTGCTCGTCCGCAGCGCAATGAGCGCGGTCGCCACCATGAAGAGGCACTCGGCCAGCAGGGCCCGCTGGAAACCAGCGGTCAGTGCGTGCCCGGGCGACGCATGCTGGGCAAATAGGTGGTTGGTGCGCGCCGTGGCGATCGCGGTGAAGATGGCGAGCCCGAGCGCACCACCCACCTGCTGCGAGGCGTTGACGAGCGCGGCTGCGAGCCCGGCTTTGTCACCCGGGACACCGGCGTTCGCTGCGGTGGTGACCGCCACGAACATCGCGCCGAGGCCCAGCGACACGATCATCATGCCCGGGAACAGGTCCACGAGGTACGAGCCGTCGACGGGGATCCGAGACAGGTAGTACAGGCCGCCGGCACCGATCACCGCTCCGCCGACGATCAGCGGCCGGGTCCCGATCTTGCCCATCAGCTGCGAAGCAATGCCGGCCGCGACGGCGACGCCCGCGGTGAACGGCAGGTAGGCGGCACCGGTCTTCAGCGGCGAATAGTCCAGGACGTTCTGCATGTAGAGGGTCAGGAAGAAGAACATGGAGATCATCCCGGCCGCGGCGATCAGCATCGTGGCGTCCGCGGCGGCCAGCCCGCGCACCCGGAAGATCGACAGTGGGATCAGCGGATTCTTGCTGCGCTGCTCGTTCACCAGGAATGCCACCAGCAGGACACCTGCGCCGGCGAGTTCCGCAATCGTGCGGGCGCTGCCCCAGCCCTGGTCGGGCGCCTTCACCAGCGCGTAAACCAGCAGCAGCATCCCGCTGGTGACGAGGACGGTGCCGATGACGTCGAAGTTGGCGAGCGGAGCGCGACGGTGCTCGCCCGGGATCAGCCAGAAGATCGCACCGAGTAGCACGACCGCGATCGGCGGGTTGACGAAGAGCACCCAGCGCCAGCCCGGACCTTCGGTCAGCACACCGCCGAGGAACACGCCCGCTGCGGACGCGAGCCCGGCCACGCCACCCCACACGCCGAGTGCCTTGTGACGATCCGGGCCTTCTTTGAAGCTCGTGGTGAGCAGAGATAGGGCAGCGGGCAGCATGAGTGCCGCGCCGAGACCCTGCGCCAGGCGGGCTCCGACGAGGACGCCGGCGCTGCCGGACAGCCCACCCACGAGTGACGACGTGGCGAACACCACTGTGCCCGTGACCAGGACGCGCCGCCGCCCAAGCAGGTCGCCGGCGCGCCCGCCGAGCAGCATGAAACCGCCGTAGGTCAGCAGGTACCCGCTCAGCACCCACTGCAGGTCCTGCACTGAGAACTTCAGGTCCTTGCGAATGTCGGGCAGTGCGATGTTGACGATGGACGCATCGATGAAATCGAGGAATGCGATCGCGCACAGCAACGCCAGCGTGTACTTGCCGCGGCGCGTCGCGAGGAAGGACGATTGCTCTAGCACGGCGGGACCTCCGAGGAAATCGAGCGGCATGTCCGCTCACCCCTCTTGACGCAGCGCGTTTCGGCGATGTGACACCGTCACATCTGTTGTGCGAGCTACGTCATACAGATATGGCCATGGACACCAGCAACTGGCAGGCAGAGCAGTTCGAGGAGCACCGAGCGCATCTGCGCGCCGTTGCCTACCGCATGCTCGGCTCGCTCAGCGAGGCGGACGACGCGGTGCAGGAAGCATGGTTACGGCTGAGCCGGTCCGACGGCACCGCGATCGACAACCTCGGCGGCTGGCTGACCACGGTCGTCGGCCGGGTGTGCATCGACATGCTGCGGGCGCGGCACGCCCGGCGCGAGCAGTACCTGGGCTCGTGGCTGCCCGAGCCGGTGGTCAGCGTCGATGAGCGCGCCACGCCGGAGCAGGAGACGCTGCTGGCGGACTCCGTCGGGCTCGCCCTGCTCGTGGTACTCGAAACGCTCACGCCGGCCGAACGGCTGGCGTTCGTACTGCACGACACGTTCGGGGTGCCGTTCGAGGACATCGCGCCCATGATCGACAGGACGCCCGCAGCCGCCCGGCAGCTCGCCAGCCGTGCCCGCCGCCGGGTGCGCGGCGCGCCCACCGTCCCGGACGCCGACCTCGCCAAGCAGCGCGAGATCGTCGCGGCATTCCTCCAGGCGGCGCGTGGCGGCGACTTCGAGACGCTGCTCCGGCTGCTCGATCCCGACGTGGTGTTCCGCGCCGATTCGGGCATGGGGCCGGTGCTGGCTCCGCCGCTTGTCGTCGGACGGGCCGCGGTCGCCGAGCAGGTGGCTACCCAGGGACCGCGGTACATGCCGTACTGCGAGCCGGCGCTCGTGAACGGTGCCGCCGGTCTGGTGGTCCGTATGCCCGGCCGGCGGCCCGGCGTCGTGGGCATGACCGTCATGGACGGCCGCATCACCGAGATCTACCTCATCCTCGATGAGGAGAAGCTGCGTCGCGTCGACCTCGAGGACTAGCCGTAGCGGCCGGAGATCGGGGCGCGTTCCCGGCGGGTCGTCCGATTCAGCTAGCCTCGTCCTCGTTCGCCGCCTACCTGGGCTGCGGCTGCCGCACCGTACCCACCGGCGCTTTCGGGGAAGGTTTGTGAGTGATCGATCCGCGCTGACCGACCGTTATGTGCGCCGGCATCTGCTCGGCCGGGGCGCAATGGGAGACGTCTGGCTGGCTGATGACCAGCTGCTGCACCGTCCGGTCGCCATCAAACAACTGCGGTCCGCTGGTGACACGCAGGATCGCACCAACCTGGATCGGATCGTGCGCGAAGCGCGCCTGGCTGCTCGGCTGTCCCATCCCAATGCGGTCGGCGTGTTCGACCTCGTTATCGAAAACGGCATGCCGTATGTCGTGATGGAGTACGTGTCCGGTCAGACGCTGGCCGATCACATCCGGGACCACGGCCGGCTCGGTGTGCAGGACGCGCGGTCGATCATCGGGCAGGTCGCGGCCGCACTCGCGGCAGCCCACGCCGTCGGAATCGTGCACCGCGACGTCAAACCCTCCAACATCTTGATCACCGACCGCGGCGTGGCCAAACTCGCCGACTTCGGCGTGGCCCGGCAGACCGGCGACAGCGCTCTCACGCAGACCGGCATGGTGATCGGCACGCCGGCATACCTTGCGCCTGAGGTGGCGCAGGGCGCGCCACCGTCGCCGGCCAGCGACGTCTGGTCCCTCGGGGCCACCCTGTTCGCCGCGGTCGAGGGTGAGCCGCCCTTCACGGCCACCAACTCGGACCCGCTGACCGTGCTCGTCCGGATCGTCAGCGAGCCTGCTCCTGCGGCTCGGCACTCCGGCGCGCTGCAGCCGGTCATCGCCCGCATGCTCGACCAGCACCCGGCCCGGCGTCCCTCAGCGGCGGACGTCGCCGACCTGCTCCGCGCTACTCGCGGCTCGCCAGGCAGCATCGCGCAGCCGACAGTCCCGATCGCGCCGATCTTCGCCGCGCCGGCACGGGCGAGTCTGCCGACGCCCGCGTCGGCCACCCGGCTCGACGTCCCGCCCACCACCCGACGCCGCCAGTGGCCATGGCGCTGGCTCGCGATCGCCGCCGGTGTCGCGGTCTTGGCCACGGTCGCCGCGCTCCTGCTGACGCAACGGGGCACCTCGAACCGCGCGCAGTCGAACAATCCGCCGTCGACGCCGGCGAGCACGGCGGCACGCGGCACACCGTCGACGTCGCCACAGTCGTCTGCGCGGTCGTCGACTCCACAGTCATCGCCGCCCAGCACCAAGCCGGCGTCGACGACACCGGCCGCAGCGAATCCGATGACCGCGCCGGCGATGCGCCAGTTCGTGCAGAACTACTACGCGCTGATACCGGGCAACCTGCAGACCGCCTTCGGGCAACTGGGTCCGGGCCTTAAGGCACAGGGCTTCGATGCCTACCGCGCATGGTGGTCGCAGTTCAGCTCGGTCAGCATCACCCCGGTCGCCGAAGATCCGGCGGCGGGCACCGTCACGATCCGGCTTTCGGCAGTACGTGCCGCCAATGGCGGCGTTGCCGCCGACACCGAGCGGTTAACCTTGATCAAATCGCCGGACCACGCGCACTTGCTGATCAACGCCAGCCAGGTCATTGCCGGCTGATAGGCAGCCTTTACCCCGCCACCTTCAACGTATAGCGCGACGGGGGGCTTGCGGCAAGACCCGGGTGATCACGCAAACTTGCCCGCCGGGCCTACGAAATTGGGGTTTGTGATGATCGACGTGATCGTTGCCGGCGGTGGACCGACCGGGTTGATGCTTGCGAGCGAGTTGCGGCTGCACGGCGTGCATGTCCTCGTGCTGGAGAAGGAGGCAGCGCCACCCGCCTACGTCCGCGCACTCGGCCTGCACGTGCGCAGCATCGAGGTGATGGACCAGCGCGGACTGCTCGAGCGCTTCCTTGCGCACGGCAAGCAGTACCCGCTGGGCGGCTTCTTCGCGGGTATCGACAAGCCCGCGCCCGACCGGCTGGACACCGCGCACGCGTACGTCCTCGGCATCCCGCAGCCAACCACCGAGCGCCTGCTGGCCGAGCACGCCACCGAGCTAGGTGCCGAGCTCCGGCGCGGGTGTGAACTGGTCGGACTGAGCCAGGACGACCATGGCGTCACCGTCGAGCTCGCCGACGGCACCCGGCTGCGCTCGCGCTACCTCGTGGGCTGTGACGGTGGGCGCAGCGCGGTGCGCAAGCTGCTCGGCGTCGGCTTCCCCGGCGAGCCAGCCACGGTCGAGACGCTGCTGGGCGAGATGGAGGTAGGCGTGCCGGCGGAGACGGTGGCCGCCGTTGTGGCCGAAGTCCGCAAGACGCAGAAGCGGTTCGGCCTCGCGCCGTTCGGTGAAGGGGTGTATCGCGTCGTTGTGCCCGCCGAGGGGGTGGCCGAGGACCGCGCGACCCCACCGACTCTCGAGGAATTCAAGCATCAGCTGCAGGTGATCGCCGGCACCGACTTCGGCGTCCACTCGCCGCGCTGGCTCTCCCGCTTCGGCGACGCCACCCGGCAGGCCGAGCGATACCGCGTCGGCCGGGCGCTGCTGGCCGGCGATGCGGCGCACATTCACCCGCCGGCCGGTGGGCAGGGCCTCAACCTCGGCATCCAGGACGCGTTCAACCTCGGCTGGAAACTAGCCGCCGAAGTCCGCGGCTGGGCACCGGACGGGCTGCTGGACACCTACCAGACCGAACGCCACCCGGTGGCCGCCGACGTCTTGAACACCAGCCGTGCGCAGATCGAGCTGATGTCGACTGAGCCGGGCGCCCAGGCAGTGCGCAGGCTGGTGTCGGAATTGATGGACTTCGACGAAGTGAACCGGTACCTGGTCGAGAAGCTCACGGCCATCGCGGTCCGCTACGACTTCGGCGCGGGGCCTGACCTGCTCGGCCGGCGGCTCCGGGACGTGGGACTGAAACAGGGCCGCCTATACCCACTGATGCACGGCGGCCGCGGACTGCTGCTCGCCCAGACGGGCGGCCTCTCCGTGGCAGGCTGGGCGGATCGAGTCGATCACGTCGTCGACGTCAGCGAGGAACTGGACGTGCCGGCCGTGCTACTGCGACCAGACGGCCACGTGGCCTGGGTCGGTGCAGATCAGCAGGATCTGCTCAGTCAACTCACGACGTGGTTCGGCGCTGCCGTGAGCGCTTAGGCAGCGGGTCTTACAGATCTTGGCGCAGAGGCGTACTGTTCGAACATGAGTTCGAATACGATCGGCATACGTTCCGAGGCCGCCTCCGAGGGCGTGCTGTACCGCTGGGCGTGCGCGGGCTGCGGTGCCCTCGGCGAGTGGACGCTCGACCGCGGCATCGCGGAGACCGACGGCGAGCGGCACAAATGCCAGCCGCAGCGAGCCGAATCCGGTCCGCCCGACTAGCACGCGACGGCTAATCGAGAGCTTTCCCGCTACCGCACTCGTGACCTACAGCTGTGCTGTGCAATTTGGGTTGACGGATAAGGGCGATCGCCCGGCGTCAGGCGCGAAGCTTGGTCGCTGTTTTGTTGCTCGCGTCCAGCAGGTTCTGTAGAGCGTCGGTCAGATCGCTCTTGATGGCGTTGCGTGTCGCAGGCTACTCGCTGCCCATACGAAGTGGGCGCTACTGGGATCGAACCAGTGACCGCTCGGGTGTAAGCCGAGTGCTCTCCCGCTGAGCTAAGCGCCCCGGGGCAGGAGGGTACTCGGCGCGGCGCTAGGGATGCGACGTACCGTGAGGGCCGTGCTCGGCGTCCTGTGGCAACCGCGGTATGTGAAGTTGACCGCGCTGATGCTGCTGGTCGCGGTGATCTGCGTGCTGCTCGGGGTCTGGCAGATAGCGAGGTTGTCCAGCAAGCACGAAACGAACATCACACTGCGCCGCAATGCGCATGCCGCGCCGGTCCCGGTCACGGCACTGCTGCACGACGTCGGCACCGCACCGACGCCGAGCCGAACCGGCGTGCAGTTCCGCCAGGCCACGGCAACGGGCAGTTACGACGCCGCGCATCAGTCACTGCTGCGCAACCAGACGATCAACGGCGACAACGGGTATCTGGTGGTGACGCCGCTGCGTATGCGCGCTGCGACGTTGCTGGTGGTGCGCGGTTTCATCACCGGCCTGTCGGCAACGATCACTGCGCCGGCGCCGCCGCCTGGCCAGGTGAGCGTGACGGTGCGCATCTGGCCGCCGAACACGTCGCCGGACAAGGCCGCGCACCTGGCGCACGGACAGGTCGAGTCGATCAACGCCGCCGAACAGGCCGCGCGCCTCGGCACCCCGGTCCTCGACGGATACGGAAACCTGCTGCCCGGGGAGGCAGGCACGGCCGGGATTGTCGCCATTCCGCCGCCCGACCTGTCGAACCCGGCTGGGGGCGCCCCGGAGATCCAGCACCTGGCGTACGTCATCCAGTGGTTCCTGTTCGCCGGCCTGGCCCTGGCTGCGCCGATCGTGATGGCGCGAGCCGAGGCGGGTCGCCCGACCGGCGAGATCGACGACGAGGCGCCCGCTCCGACGCCCGAGCAGGCGCGGCAGGCACGGCTGGCCGACCGCTACGGCCGGGCTCGGCACTAGCCGGTGCGCGACTACTCAGGCAGGCGGTAAATCGGCGCGGACGGTGCCAGGTCGTGCAGCGCCGCGGCGCCGTCCTCGTCCGCCACCGAGCCGACGACTGCGGCAGCCTCGAGCCCGAGCGCACCGGACGACACGGCCATCGCCACCGCGAGCTGCAACGCCGATAGCGAAAGCGACGGCAGCGCCACCGCGGCCGCGACGTACGTCCGGCCGTCGGTGTCACGCACCGCGGCGCCGGCGGCCGAGCCGGTGCGCGTCCGCGCCGAACGCGCGAGCGTCGCCAGCTTCGCGTCCTCCGGGTCGAGCTCGGTCATGGCGCCTCCGCCTCATCCTCGGGCTCCGGATCGTCCGTGCGACGGACCAGCACGGTGTCGACGCGGTTGCGCCGCCCACCCGCGCTCTCGGCCACGAGCTCCAGGCCGTTGACGCGCGCCGTCGCCCCCGGGATCGGCACACGCCCGAGCCGCTCAGCGAGCAGTCCCCCGACCGTCTCGACGTCCGCGCGTTCGGGCAGCTCGACGTCGAACAGGTCGGCAAGGTCCTCCACGGACAGCCGCGCCGTCACCCGCGCGGTGTCGGCGTCCAGACGCTCGACGGGTGGCTTCTCGTCGTCGTACTCGTCGGTGATCTCACCGACGATCTCCTCCAGGATGTCCTCGATGGTGACCAGCCCTGCGGTGCCGCCGTACTCGTCGATCACGACGGCGATATGCGTGCGATGGGCCTGCATCTCGCGCAGCAGCTCGTCGACCGGCTTCGACTCGGGCACGAAGGCCGGGGCGCGCATGAGCTCCTCGACGGGCGTCGCGCGGGCGCGTTCGGCGTCCTGGGCGCGGCGTGCCAGGTCCTTGAGGTAGACGACTCCCACGATGTCGTCGACGTTCTCCCCGATCACCGGGATGCGCGAGAAGCCGCTGCGCAGCGCAAGCGCGAGCGCCTGGAGCACCGACTTGCTGCTTTCGATCCAGACCAGCTCGGTACGCGGCACCATCACCTCGCGGGCGATCGTGTCGCCCAGTTCGAAGACGGACTGGATCATCTCGCGCTCGCCGTGCTCGACGACTCCGCGCTGTTCGGCCATGTCGACGAGTTCGCGCAGCTCGACCTCAGACGAGAACGGTCCCTCGCGGAAGCCCCGTCCTGGCGTCAGCGCATTACCGATCAGGATCAGCAGCGACGCCAGCGGGCCGAACACCTTGCCGAGCACGCGCACGATGCCGGCGGTGGCGAGGGCCACCCGGTACGGATGCTGGCGGCCGAGCGTGCGCGGCCCCACGCCGACCAGCACGTAGGAGATGACGACCATGACCACGACGGTGAGCAGCACGACCGGCCACCGCCCGCCGAACTGCGCGCGCGCGACGATGGTCGCGAGCACGGTCGCGGTCAGCTCGCAGGTAACGCGCAGCAGGAGCAGGAGGTTCGTGTACCGGGCGCGGTCTGCGACGAGCATCCGCAGGGTTCGCGCACCGCGGCGTCCCTCGCGCACCATTTCGTCGACCCTGGCGACCGACACCGTGGCGAGTGCCGAGTCGATTCCGGCGAACACCCCGCCGAGCGGCACCAGGCAGATCGCCAGCACTAAGACAGCAATATCGGCGCCGGTCACCGCCGCCCACCGGAATCACGCGCCTCGCCGCCGGTACCTGGCAGCGGGGCGCGGATAGGCCCGCGGCCGGTCGTGGCGGCCCAGCCGCGGACGATGCGCGCCTGCAGCTCGAACATCGCCTGCTCCTCCTCGGCGTCGCCGTGGTCGTACCCGAGCAGGTGCAGGATGCCGTGCGTGCAGAGCAGGTGCAGCTCTGCCTCGAGCGAATGGCCCGCGTCGCGGGCTTGGACGGCCGCGACCTCGGGGCACAGCACGACGTCGCCCAGCATGGCGGCTGGAGCCGGCCGCTCGTCGCTCAGCGAGCTGGGGTGGTCGCCGCGGTCGAGCAGCTCGTCGGTGCCGTCCATGGGGAAGGCCATGACGTCGGTAGGGCCCTCGAGGTCCATCCACTGCAGGTGCAGGGCTGACATGGCGTCGGCGTCGAGCAACACCACCGAGAGGTCTGCCAGCGGGCTGACGTGCATGGCGTCGAGCACGTAGCGGCCCAGGTCGGCCAAGGCCCGCTCATCGACGGCGACGCCGGACTCGTTGTTGATCTCGATGCTCACGGTGCCACCCGCTTCAGCGGCGCGGCTTGGCGTGCGACGGCGCCGGACGACCGTGCGCGTGCTCGTCGTGGCGCGCGTAGGCGTCAACGATCTCGGCGACCAGCCGATGTCGCACCACGTCGTTGCTGGTCAGGTTGGCGAAGTGCACGTCGTCGATGTCGGTGAGGATTTCCCGGACGACCTTGAGGCCGCTGCGCGTATCCCCGGGCAGGTCGATCTGCGTGATGTCCCCCGTCACAACGATCTTGGAGTCGAAGCCGAGCCGAGTCAGGAACATCTTCATCTGCTCGGGCGTGGTGTTCTGCGCCTCATCCAGAATGATGAACGCGTCGGAGAGAGTCCGGCCGCGCATGTAGGCCAGCGGGGCGATCTCGATCGTGCCGGACTGCATGAGCCTCGCGATCGAGTCGGGCTCGATCATGTCGTGCAACGCGTCGAACAACGGACGCAGGTAGGGGTCGATCTTCTCGAACAACGTGCCCGGCAAGAAGCCGAGCCGTTCGCCCGCCTCGACGGCCGGCCGGGTCAGGATGATGCGGGTGACCTGCTTGGCCTGCAGCGCCTGCACGGCCTTCGCGACGGCGAGGTAGGTCTTGCCGGTGCCGGCCGGGCCGATGCCGAACACGACGGTGTGCTTGTCGATGGCGTCGACGTAGTGCTTCTGGTTCAACGTCTTGGGACGGATGTTCTTGCCCCGGCGGGACAAAATGTTGAGGCTCAACACCTCGGCGGGCCGCTCGCCCGTGTCGGCGGTCAGCATCCCCACGGCGTGCGTGACCGCATCCGGAGTCAGGTGCTGGCCGACACTGATCAACTCGAGCAGCTCCTCGAACAGGCGCACGGCGATGGCGTTGTCAGCCGGCGCGCCCGTGATCGTGATCTCGTTGCCACGAACGTGGACGTCGGAGTCGAGGCTCTTCTCGATGACCCGGAGCAACTCGTCCCGGGAACCAAGAAGCGCGACCATCGCCTGGTCGCCGGGGACGACGAGGGTGGTGGAGACGCGCTCAGGTCTGGATTGGGCGTCTGACAACTCGGGTTCGTTCCTACTTTCCACGCTGAGGCCGGATAGATGTGGCGAGCCCACTCTACCGGCGCTCAGCCCGGCGGCCACTGCATCCGACGACCGCCGAGCACGTGCGCGTGCACGTGAAATACCGTCTGGCCGGCCTGCGCGCCGGTGTTGAACACGACGCGGAACTCGGAAAGACCGGACGCCGCTGCGGTGGCGCTGACGCCGCGCAGCAGGGCCGCGGCGGTCTCCGTGTCTTTGGCCAGCTCGACGACGTCGGCGAAGTGCCGCTTCGGGATCACCAGGACGTGGGTAGGGGCCTGGGTGTTCAGGTCCGCGAATGCCAGCGTCGCGTCGTCCTCGTACACCTTCGTCGCCGGCACCTCACCCGCGGCGATCTTGCAGAACAGGCAGTCCTCAGGCATGCGGGCAGGCTATCGCCATCCCTGCGAACACGCCGCGCCAACCCGGCTGAACGGTTGATCTGCGATCTGCTTTCCGTTGCCAAGGCAATACTACGGAACCACCTTGGACTTGTCCTTCCAGACGGTCGCCGACTTCGCGAACATGGGGACATGCAAAAAAACGTAGCGCTGACCAAGAGCTCTCTGTATCGTTCTAGTCGAACGATTTAGTAAATCGATGCAGAGGAAGGAGATGCCATGCCTGCCACCGCGACCATGAAAGACGTCGCCGCCGCTGCCGGCGTCTCGCTCTCCACCGTCTCCAACGCGTACAACAAGCCCGAGCAGCTCTCCGCCGAGGTGCGTCAGCGGGTCTTGGCCAAGGCGCGCGATCTCGGATATGCCGGACCGAACGCTGCCGCCAGGTCACTGCGCAGCCGCCGCGCTGGCGCGATCGGGCTGCTGCTCACCGAGCAGATGTCCTACGCGTTCTCGGACCCGTTTGCGGTGGGACTGCTGGCCGGGCTCGCCGAAGTCGCCGAGCGCACCCGGACGGGACTGCTCCTGATCCCGCTGCCCCGTTACGACACGGCCACCGACACCGACGTGCTACGCGAATCCGTCGAGACGGTGCGCGATGCGGTCGTCGACGGCATCGCGGCGTACTGCGTCGACGTGGGCCACCCGGCACTGGACGTGATCACCAGCCGCGGGCTGCCGTTCGCGCATTCCGACGACGACGTGCCCGGGCGGCGCGTGGTGATCGACGAGATCGGCGCCACGCGTGCGGTCGGCGAGCATCTCGCCCGGCTGGGACACACCAACGTCGCGATGGTCGTCGACGCCGGCCGGGCCTCCGACACGCCCGGCGAGATCGCCGACGAGTCCGTCCTCTACACCAACGCGCGGCTGCGTGCGCGCGGCTTGCGCGAAGGCCTCGGCGCGAGCGCCCGGGTGACCCTCGTGAGTGGCGGCCACAACTCGGTCGAGTCCGGCCTCGCCGCCGCGGAGTTCGTGCTCGACCGCCGGGACCGGCCCACTGCCATCGCCGCGGGCGGCGACGTGCTCGCCTTCGGCGTCATGCAAGCCATGCGCCGACGGGGGCTCGCACCCGGCCGCGACATCTCCGTCACGGGGTTCGACGACATCCCCGCCGCCGAAGCGGCCGGGCTCACCACGGTGCGCCAGCCGATCCGCGACAAGGGCCGGATGCTCGGCCGAATGCTGCTCGACCCGACGTGCACCGATGAGCGCGTCGTGCTGCCCACCCAACTCGTCATCCGCTCCAGCACCGGACCGGTGCACAACTAGAGAGGTTCAGCCATGCTGCCCATCGCATCTGACATCGCCGTCCGCAACACCGTCTCCATCGCCTCCTCGGCGCTGCCCGACGCGCCCGTCGTCCCGGAGCCTGCGCCACCCGAGCCGCGGCTGCGCACTGCGCTCGCGACGTTCCTGCGTGCCTCGGCCCGCCGGCGTGCCCGCCTGGCCGACCGGATCGACCCGTGCACCGGGGTGGTCGAGCCGGTGACCGGCTGAGGATCCGCCCGATGCCAGAATGCCCGCGTGGCACGCCCGCACGCGTCAGCGCTCAGCCATGCCCTGCAGCTCATCAGCGCCGATGAACGCCAGCTCGAGGTGCTGATCCGCCAAGCCGCCTGGGCCGCGCGAAGCGCCGGCCGGGGCGCCACAGCGCCGCTCTCCGCCAGCGAGCTCGCCTCGCTGGGGGGTGCGCCACGACACGTGGTCAAGGGCGGCGTGCTCTTCCGAGCCGGGCAGCGCGCCAGCGGCGTGTGGCTGGTGCGCGACGGCCGCTACGACCTGCTTCTCAGCTCGCGGGGGCGGCGCGCCGTGGTGGG
>JBPYES010000557.1:0-7313 GCA_051984825.1 Jatrophihabitantaceae bacterium | reverse complement strand
GGCCGTTCATGAGCCAGAACGCCACCAACGACGACGGCAGCCGATTACCGAGCGAGCCCACCGAGCCCAACGCCTGCGAGTGTCACCCACAGGCTCCCAAAGGCCGAGCTAAACAAGTTGCCGATTATGCGGCCGCCGCCGTCGGTGGTGTTGATCAGGTTCGACGTTGTCGTTATGCGCTCTTCTATGTGGCGGACCATCCGGCGAGATTCGCGTCATATCCGATGTGCGGATGGTCCGGCTGGCAGTCAATTCCCGTGCCAATAGTCTCGGGCCTTCTCCCAGGCGACCTGGCCGGCGATCTTCCCGGTGCGGCGCGCGTCAAGGTCGCCCTGCTCGAAGTGAATGCCGCCGTAGCGGCGTGAGATCCCGGCCTGGTTGGCCGCCTCCGAGAAGGTCGCCCACGAGAGCGTCAGATCGCTCGCCGGCACCGCCGCGGGCTCCACGCGGGAACTGCCTGCCGGGAGTGTTACCGACGCGCCGAAGCGGTCGTTGCGCGTAAAGCGTCGCAGGATCTCGGCGCCGGCGGCACTGAAGCTGCTGTGCCCGGACGAGTATTCGGGGAAGGGCGGGGTTGGGAACGTTGTCGGCTGGTAGGGAAACCATGCGGCGCCGTCGATCAGCTTCGTGCCCTGGTAGGGGCCGGCCCAGGCTCGGACTGGTCGACCGCCAAAGAGCACGCGGATGGCGGTGATCGGTCGAACGGAGTCGAAGGCCCGCTTGTTCTCCCAGGCGCAGCAGCCAGCATCGGAGACTGCGTTGGTGAGCACGAAGAAGAGCTTAACGTCCCGTTCGATCCCGTGCTCGTCAACGCCGTGGTGGTCGCGGCGGGAGACGAACTGCGCGAACAGGTTCCAGTGCCCGGGCGGAAGCTCGGAGTGGGGGCCATCCGCCCAGTACTCGGCGATCATCTTCTGCTCGTCGGTTAGCCCTGCACTGAGGTCGAGCAGGGCCTGCGCCTGGGCGCGGTAGTCCGCCGACCCGTACCTGGCCGGGCCGTCCGCTGAGCGCAGCGAGCCGGGGCTAAGGGCAAACGTGGTCACCTGCTGCCACTGGGCGCCGACGAACCCCTGCGTGACGGCGTTGCCGCTGCCGTCGACGTAGCGCAGCGGCTGCCATCTGCTGGGGTCGTGGACGGTCGTCGGATCAAACGGGAAGCGGACGTCCATCGGGGCATTCGCGGGTGTGTAACCCGTGTAGTCGGAGTAGGGCAGGCCGGGGATGCCGCCCGGCTCGTCACCGAGTTGGTTAGCCCCATCGCGGTGGCGGAAGTCGAGCACAGCCCGGGCGGCGACGTTCCCGACCCCCGTCGGCGTCGAGGTATCGGTCGAAAGGTCGCCGGGGTCGTAGCCGAGGCTCTGCATCAGGGGATCGAAGACGGACGAGATGCTGCCCGGGAACAGGTCGGAGGCCGCCCGGTAGGCGGCACGGCTGATTGCCTGCTCGATATTCCGGAGCGTGCGTTCGGCGGATGGCCGGCGCAGCGACCCGCCGAGGCGGGTGCCGACCGCCTTCTGGTCGTAGGCAGCCCAGGCGTCGTAGATGCAGGTGTGCCCGATCGCGAGCGCCCGGGCGACCATCGGCGGGCCCAGCTTCGAGCCGCGCACCCCCTCAAGCAACGCGTCGTTCCACGAAACGACGATGTTGTCGCCCGGCCTGGTCGATCCGACCCGGCGAGCCGCGGAGCCCGTCGGGGCAAGCCCGGGCAGCAGGACGAGCGCACCGCCCGCTCCGGCGGCGGTAAGGAACTGCCGGCGAGACATGCCGACGTCTGACAGCGAAGCGCGCGGCTGTCCGTGGGTTGCCGGCTTATCGTGTTGACGCGTCATCGAGCACTCTGTTCCGCTTGTTCGCCATTGGCCGGGCCGGGAGGGGCGCGGTGGACGCGTCCCTCCCGGTCGTCCTTTCGCGCCCTAGCGAACGTGGAAGTTCGTGCGGCCGGCATCCACTCCTGGGACAACATCCGGAACCTCGTAGTAGGTCGTGTAACCCTTCGTCGTCGCGATGCCCTCGAAGATTCCGGGCGGCGCTCCGGTTCCGTGGCAGCCGATCGTCAAGACGCCCTCGCTGCCGTCGGAGAACGCGATCGTGAGGACGGCGGTACCGTTGACCCTCGTCCCGTGATCGATATTGTCGACGAGCGGTGGCGTAGCTGGAGTCTGTGGACCCGCATTGACCCAGCTGACCAGCCCGGTGGCCGTGTAGGTGCCGCTTCCGCCAGTTGAGGTGGTCCAGGTACCTCCTCCGGTCGCGGCGCTCGACCCTCCGCCCCCGGGTGCGACGAAGGTGCCGGACCCGGTGAGCGTGATCGTGCCGCCCCCGTTAGCGGCCGTCGCCGAGGCGTGTCCGCCGGGGTTGAGGGACCCCGGAGGCACTCCGGTCAGGGTGATGATGTCCCAGCGGACATGCTGAGCCGCATCGGAGGCCGACGACGGCACTTCCACGAACAGCACCAGCGCGGCGGCGAGCGCCAAGAACCCCCCGAGACCCCAAAAGCGTGTTCTAATTCGCATGCTGCCTCCTTTCCCAGCGGTGTTCTGTTCTTTTCTGTTGCAGTCTTTCTCTGCGTTCGGCTAGCGGGCCGACAGCGTCGCGCAAGCCATGCTCCGCCGAGATTCAGAAAGAATCCCCACACAAGCCCGGTGTCGGACGCTCCGGCTCTGTGCCTCCTTTCTGCCTGCACAGGAGGGTCAGCCCCGGGCCCTGCGAAGCAGCGCAAGTAGCGCTGGCATCGGGCTGTTTCCAGTTGATCCTCCTGGCCCGCCCCTGGTGATGTCAGGCCTTAGCTGACGTCGAAGTGGCCACCAACGAGAATCTCGTGGAATGTCATCCCGGAAACCGTCAACGTGACGGTCGCGCCCGGGCCACCGGCCGTGATAGTCACTGTGAACGCCTGGTGCCGGCCGGCACCCAAACCGGTCACCGTAGCCACCCCGCTGAGCACCGCGGCGTCGCCGTTAACCACCAGGGAGGTGACCGGTCCGGTGACATACATGGCGTTGGTGGTAAACGCGCCGCTTCCCTCTCCCGTGGATTTCGGCGGCGCCAAGGCGAGGCATTCGAAATCTCCACCGCTACCGGTTGCGTGAAAGGCGACGATCGTGGTCACAGGCACCGGGCTAGCCCCTCCGGTGCCCCCTTCGATAATCGTGGTGCCAGCACCGGCCGCGCCGTGATGAGATGCGGAGGCTGTCGACGTCGCCAAGGCGGTCTGGGTTGCAGCGACTGCGCAAACCACGGCAGCGCAGGCGAATACCGCCCGCCACGGGTGTCGGATCAGCAAACGCGCCCGAGTCGGATCCATTGCCATCACCTTCCAATCACCGACGGTAGAAACCCATCACGCCAACGGAGCGATCGCGGCAAACCGCTCGGTGGCACGCTCGCCGCATTCTCGGCTGACCAGCGACATTGGCATGCCTGGGCTCAGCGGTTCAGTCGTTGAGTGAACCACCCACGGACCGGAGATCTCTTGGCGTTCACTTGGAATTGCTTTGAAGCCTCGCTTGGAATGCAATCGGCGTAGGGTCTGGTGTGACTTGGGGGGAGCGGCGGGGGGACATGGCCGCGTCAATGGGTACTAACGGGCGGAGCCTCGAGTACGGGGTGCTCGGCCCGGTTCGGGTCACGCGGTCCGGCACACCGCTTTCGCTAGGCGGGCCGCAGCAACGGGCCGTCCTGGCGCTTCTCGTGATGGAGGCTGGATCGGTCGTATCAGTACGCCGGCTGGCAGACTCGCTGTGGGCGGAGCGGCCCCCGGCGGCGTCGCTGACAACCATACAGACGTATGTCTGTCATCTGCGCGAGATCCTCGAGCCGGGACGAGGCCGCGGCGAGCCAGGTCATGTACTGGTAACCGAGTCGGGGGGCTACCGGCTGCAGGCCGACAATGGCTCCGTCGACGCAGCTTTGTTCGAGCGGCGGGCCTGCTCCGGACAAGCGATGCTGGCGCGCGGAGCGTGCGGCGAGGCGGCGGATGAGCTAGGGCGCGGGCTGAGCCTGTGGCGGGGAGACGTGCTGGCTGACCTTGCCCAGTTCGAGTTCGTCGCGCCGTTCGCCCGCCGGTTGGAGGAAATCCGGCTGTTGGCGATCGAGTCCAAGATTGACGCCGAGCTCGCCCTGGGCCGACACGCCACCGTCGTGGCAGATCTCGAACAGCTTGTCGGTCGACACCCGCTCCGCGAACGGCTGCAGGCACAGCGGATGCTGGCGCTGTATCGGTGTGGGCGGCAATTTGACGCGCTCGCCGCGTATCGCCGGCTCCAGCGCCTCCTTGACGAAGAACTGGGCGTCGAGCCCAGCCCGCCGCTGCGGGAGCTACATCGTGCCATTCTGGCGCAGGACGACGACTTGACCTGGCACCCGCCAGCCGTCCCGATGGTGCGCACCAAAGTGTCGGCGGCTTCCGCCGCCCGGTCTTACACAGTGCCGAGGCCAATGCGTGCTGCGAGTCGTCGCCGCCGCCTGGGCTACATAGGCTGGGTACGTGGTGCGTCCGCCGTTACGGCATTAGCCGCGGTGGGCGCGGTGTCGACCGTGCTGCTGAGTCATTCATCTGGCTCCAGCTTGCCGTCGCTGCCCGCGAACAGCGTCGGCATCATCAACCTAGACGACAGCCTGCGCGATGCGATTGATGTCGGGCAGAGCCCGGACGGATTGGCCTATGCCGCAGGAGCTGTGTGGGTAAGCAACGGCAGCGACGGCACGGTCTCCCGCATTGACGCTCACACGCACGCGGTTGTGCAGACCATCGGCGTAGGAAGTTCGCCCAATGCGATCACGGGCACCGGCGAGGACGTGTGGGTTGTCAACGGCGGTGACGGCACGGTGTCAGAGATCGATGCCCTGTCGGACAGGGTGGTCCGGGACCCGATACGCGTTGGCAACATGCCCACTGCAATCGCAAGCGGGCCAAGTGGCGTATGGGTCGCCAACACCGCCGATGACACCGTTTCACGGATCGATCCGTTCACGGGCAAGGTGTCGAGCCCGATCGCGGTCGGCGGAGAACCGGACGGCATCGCAGTGGGACTGCACACCGTATGGGTCACCAACCGCCAGGACGGCACCGTCTCCCGTATCGATCCCGCAACTGGAAATGCGGCAAGCCCGATCGCGGTGGGTGCCGGCCCGAAGGGCATTGCCGTCACAAATAACGCCGTGTGGGTAGCCAACTCTGACGAACGGAGCGTCGATCGGATCGACCCCGGAAATGGCGACGTCGTCGCGACCATCGGCGTCGGCGACGGCCCGAACTCAATCGTCGCGGGACGTGACGCGGTCTGGGTTACCGACGAATACGACGGCACTATCGCCAGGATCGACGCGGCAAACAATCGCAACGCGGCCATGATCGCGACCGGCAGCTCGCCACGTGGATTGGCCCTGGTCGGCTCGGTGCCTTGGGTGGCAAACGGGGCACTTTCCGAGCATGCTCACCGCGGCGGAACACTGACTGTCGAGGCCGGCGCTCTCCCCGGCGAGCAGGGCATCGACCCCGCGGCGACGCGTTGGCGTCCGACCATTTTCGCGGAGCACATGGTCTACGACGGTCTGGTGGAACTACGGCAAACCGGTGGCGCCGCCGGGGTGAGTTTGGTTCCGGATCTAGCCGCCACCTTGCCGCTCCCGACCGACGGCGGTCGCACCTACGCCTTCACGCTCCGCAGCGGTATCCGTTACTCGACGGGCGAACGGGTCCGACCCGAGGACATACGCCGTGGCGTGGAGCGAGCGGTAGCCCTGAGCCACGGCGCGGGTTACTTCACAGCCGTCGTAGGAGCCCGGAAGTGCGCGTCGTCGCCCGCCTGGTGCGACATGTCCCGTGGAATCGTCACTGACGACGCCGCATCGAGCGTGATCTTTCACCTCACTACTCCGGACTCGGACTTCCTGTACGAGCTCAGCAGCTATGCCGTCGCGACCCCGTCCGCTACCCCCGCACACCCGAGCGCCACGCCGCTGCCCGCCACCGGGCCGTACATGATCGCCGGCTACCGGCCGGGGTACAAGCAATTCACCCTGGTGCGCAACCCCTACTTCCACCAGTGGTCGTTCGCGGCCCAGCCCGCCGGATATCCCGACAGGATTCGCTGGCTGCCTGCGCCCGGTGGCGGCGAGCCGGTGGTCGACATCCTCAACGGGCGCGCCGATCTCGCCGACCTGCAATCGATACGCCTTCCGCGAGAAGTCCTTGCCGACTTTGCCCGAACACACCCGATGCAGCTGCGTACCGCGTACCAGATGACAAGCGTCGACGAGTTCCTCAACACGCGCGTACCGCCGTTCAACGACGTCAGGGTCCGCCGTGCCATCAACTACGCCGTAGACCGCGATCGACTCGCCGCGCTGTGGGATGGCCGTGCGCAAGCGACGCCCTCCTGCCAAGTCCTTCCACCGAACATGACCGGATACCAGCCGTACTGCCCCTACACCTCCAAGCCGCAGCCCGACGGCGCCTACCACGGCCCGGACTTCACCACGGCCCGTCGCCTCATTGCCTCGTCTGGGACCACCCGTACGCCGGTCACTGTGTGGGGTGCAACCGGCCCCCGCGATCACGTGCTCAACGAATACTTCACCGGCGTGCTGCGGCATCTCGGCTATCGCGTATCACTGCGAGAAGTTGGCGGCGACGGTGCCTACCTATCGATGGTCGCCAACTCCAGCAATCATACACAGATCGGGGAGAGCCAATGGGGAGCCGATTTCCCAGCCCCTTCGACGTTCTATCTACCAATGCTGTCCTGCAACAGTTACTTGCCTACGTCCGAAACTAACAACAACTACAGCGAATACTGCAGCAGACAAGTCGACGAACTCGCCGTGCAGGCACAGACCACTCAAACCGCCGACCCAGCGGCCGCACCAAGGCTCTGGGCGCAGGTTGACCGCACCATCACCAATGACGCGCCCTGCATCCCAATTGTCAACCTCAGAAATACCGTGCTGACATCACGCCGACTCGGGAACGTTCAAGCCAACCCCGTTCTCGGACCACTTTTCGACCAAATGTGGATTCAATAGCCGTTTACGTGTGCAGTGCAGTATTGAGGATCTAGCACGGTTCCTCGGCTTTCTTCGCGGAAATGACGCGGTCAGTAGGCGACCTGCGCCTTCGCGGCGCATCCTCAAAACGCGCTCGCGAAGCTGCATGTCCGTGTGGTTCTCTGCATGCTTGCGACGATAGGAGCCAGAGTGCCTCCGCGCACCAAGGTCGGTCTAATGGCCGGTAAGTCGGTCGTAGCCTGAGACACTCCAGATTAGGTTCGCCAGCACTTGGTAGCCGGCGTCGGTTGGATGGGCGTCTCCGC
>JBPYES010000556.1:0-10007 GCA_051984825.1 Jatrophihabitantaceae bacterium | reverse complement strand
GGCATGTCCGCGCTTATGTGTCGTGCGTTGCTGCCGCGAGAGCAAAGCACATTGGAGGGCACCCCGGCGTGAGTCACGCTTTGGGACGTCGTCGCCAGGGAACCGGCAGCGGGATGATGAAGAAGAAGGCGATCAATAGATACCCAAACAGGGCTACGACCGGGAAGAACAATCCGACAAGTATGGCTAATGCATATCCGGCTAGGCCAGGTGTCAGTCGATGGGTGAGGAGGGTGACCTCCTCGTCTGTGGTGTCGGGGCGGATGAGTCCAACGTGCAACGCGTATCGCCAAAGCAGCGACAGCAGTGCTGCGGTGACAAGCAGGGTGATCCCGTAGACAGTCACCGCCACTCGCTCGGCTCTGTCGATCCCGACGTAGCTGGACAGCAGGTGGGTCGGGAAGGGAAGGAGCGCGACGAACAGCAGCAGCAGGAGATTGAGTCTGAGCAGGGTCACGTCGGCGCGGTCTAGGTAGTCGGTGACGGCGTTGTGGCCTAGCCAAATCGCCCCGATGGTGGAGAAGCTGACGAGGTAGCCGAGATAGCCGGGCCATTGATGCAACAACGCGTCCAGCAGGTGGTTGGTCGACTGCTGGCTGGCCGGGATGGCGATGTCGAGCACGAGCAAAGTCATGGCGAAGCCAAAGACGCCATCACTTAGCGACTGAAGACGCTCCGTGCGTCTCGTGCCAGGACGACGCGACCCGCTTGGAGCGCCCTCGCCCATCGGCTCAGACTACGAGCCCCCCGCAACGGCCAGCGGCAAGGACGAGGCGCGTCATCGGGCGGGTGTGTCCAAACCCAGCCGGCATGCCGGACATCGGAATGTCCATGCATGTCGGCGTACGGGTCCGCCCCGTCGACAGCGTGCATAACGAGGACCACGGACCTGGCCAACACGAACACGGTCGGGCCCGTAACCGGCGTTAGGGAAGCGCACACTCGCTCGCACGGGCGCACCGTTCCTGCCACGGCCCGCATGAACATGCGCGACGCGGACACACGACATTCGGCGATGACGGTGCACCTTGGACGCCAATCTCTCTGTACACCTCAACCTGGCGCGACGGCCGTTGCGCGGGCCGGGCGGTCGCTCCAATGGCGCCCCGTGGCGACCCTCGGGAAGGCAGCTTGGTGCCGGCGTCCGGTCGCCGGAGTGAGTCGCCGAATGCGCTACGACCCACAGAAATACTGGTGGAGCTGAGGGTGTGGGATTTGCCGCGAGGACGGGCGGCATCCGGCGCGATCACGGCGCATCGCTGGCACGGAATTGCGCACCGCGGGCGTGAGTGGGCACGAGTTTGCGGGCCAACTTGTGGGCCAGTACATCGGAGCTAACCGCCGTGATGCTCCATGCGTTCTCGCCTAGCTCAGCGAGCCTTCCAGTTGCACTCCTCCAACCTCTCCGCGGCAAAGGTCAAGCTTAAAGTGGGGCTTGCTGACGTGATTTAGACTCACGCCGACCATGCCGCTAAAGCTCCCGATCGGCGCATCACACTCTTTTAAGTCATCAAGCATATGCGCGGACAATGTTCTGGTCTCGTGCTGCACCGCTCCGCGACCGGTTGGCGTAGCACTACCACGCGTTGCAGTAGATCCGATACGCGGCGAAAGACCCTACCCCGCCGAAAGTATGCGAGTAGGCTCAAATTGGTGCCCGGCGGGTGCTGGGTCTACGACCGAGGGGCGCTCGTCGGGTGCCCGCGTCCCTAAGTTAAGCGGCATCGCGGCGTCGGGGCCTTCGAGCCATTCGGCGTATGTGGGTCCGGTGAGCCTGCAGTTCTTGCCGGGGAGCAGGGCTCCGTCGGCACGCCCCGCAGTGTCTGCGTGTCGGGCTCGATGTTCAGCTCGATGCCACGGTGCGCGATGAAATGCGCGGGCCATGTCGACGAGGTTCGTCTCTTCCGGCCCGGCCAGGTCCGGAGCGCGGGGACCAGTGGGTTGCTCGGCCACGCCCACCAAGGCATCGCCGACCGCGGCCGGCAGCGACGGCTTGGGAGCGCACAACGAATACGCAGGCGTGATCGCCCTCGCGGGTGCTTGCCAAACGCCCGCTTTTCACAGCGGATTCTGCCATTACGCTCCGGAAATACACACGAGCTAGTGGTAACGGTAAGCCGTCGGTAGCGCCATCCGGGGGGTGCACATGACAACCGATCCGCCCGCGAGGGAATGGATCAGAACCGTCGCCACGGCCAAGAAGCAGGCCGATGATTACGTGCAGCCATACTTCGGCAGGTTCGTCACCGGCAAGGAGGTACCTACCAAACAGGACGTTGCGAACCCCGTCAAGATCCTGAACGAGGCCCTTCGGCTGAACAAGTTGATCTACTCGGACTTGATGGAGATGGAGGGCGCGATGCACGGTTGGGGCGGCGCCAACGAGACGTGGTTTCGCAATGACGAGGCCATGTTGCATGCGTTCTAGCGGACGTCGCACTGAGCGAGTCCTAGCGCTGCCAGAGCCGAAGCCGACGACGCGGACCTGCTGCGCCACGCCGCCTGGCGGGGCGGAGCATCACATACATATCGGGGGGAAACCGGATGTCAGCGTCACGTAGCCCTATCCGCCAACAATTCGCAGTGCGGTTCGAGAGACTTCTCACGCGCGGTGGGTCGGCTGGTGTTTTTGGTCTCTTCCTTGCGTGTTTCCTACTGTCCGTCCTGCTATTGGCGGTCATTCGATCAGTGCTTGCGGCGGGAGAATCGTGGTGGACGTCAATATGGAGGGCATTCTGGCATACGCTTGACATTTCAGCCATGGGTGATGACTCGAAGCTAGCACTGCGCTGGTGGGATGGCGCAGCAGGCGTCGTTTGTTTGATCTTCGTCGCAATCTTCACCGCCCTGGTTATCACCCGCTTTCAAGATGCACTCTCTCGCGCGCGAGCCGGCCGCACGCGGCTCTTTATGGACGCGGACCTCTTAATTATTGGGTGGTCAGCCCAGATTCCTGCGTATCTGCGCGAGTTGCGTCAAGGCCCAGCAGCACTAATGTCGCGTCGTTATCGCGTCGCAGTTCTGGCCGACTCCGTTGGCGAGCAACTGTTGGAGGGCATGAACGACTTGCTCGCACGTGAGCGCGCGTTAAAGGATATCGACATCGAGGTACGGTCGGGCACAGTGTATGAGCCCGCATCACTTGCGCGAGTGAGGGCATCTGAAACGCCGCGAGTAGTCGTCACTTCTGACGCAGCCATCCGCAACGACAGTTACGTCATGCTCGTCCTCTTTGGCCTGCAGCGGGCCGGCTTCGATTGGGATAGGCAATCCTGCGTCACCGAGATCTTCAGCGCGGACGGAGCACGCATGGCCGCCCAGATCACTGGTGGCCACGTCACAACAGTTAATCCAGAACAGATACTCTCTCTGCTAGTCACGCAGGCAGTGAGAGCCCAGGGAATGAGCCAGGTCGTAGATAAGTTAATCTCATATAAGGGCTGCGAACTATATTTTGCCGACGTGTCACCTGACGCAGCAGGCATGGCTTTTGGTGAAGCTGTTTGCCGAGCGGACAACGTTTCGCCGATCGGCATCATCGGCGCGAATGGGGTTCAGGTTCGACCGGCAATGTCTCATCGGCTAGAACGTGGCGAGCGGCTCATTGTCGTCGCGAAGAAGGGCTGCACTCCATCTTTTGGTCGCGAACTGACGCAGGACTGGCGTGCTCCCACGGTCGCAGCCGTCAGCACACGCGACTACGCGCATGTGCTGCTGCTTGGGTGGAGCCGGATTGCCGCCATGAGCGTGCGGCACCTGCACGGGTTTCTCGACGAGCGGTCCCACGTCGATGTCCTCGTGTGCGAGGCGCTGTCGTCCCCGGTCGAACTCGATGCTGCCCGGCGAGGCAGTCGTGATCACACATCCGTCACGGTGGCTACGACCGTCCCCGAGTATCATGCCGCGATCGGCGACCGAATCCGATGCGGAGGCTACGACGTCGTTGCGGTACTTCCGTACCGCGACCTCTTTTCTGTTGAAGAGTCGGATGCGTACACGATGACAGCCATGGCAGTGGCACGACAGGCGATTGCCGATGTGCCAACGGCCCCGCGCATCCTCGGCGAACTGCGGTCCAGTGCCCATCAGGAGCTCGCTGAGCTCGCACAACCAGACGACCTGATTGTGTCTGAGGCCCTCGCTGCGTCACTTGCACTGCAATTGCTCGATCGTCCTGAAGTCCAGCCCGTACTAGCTGATCTGCTCGATTACCGTGGCTCCGCCTTCTACATTAGAGATTTATCCGTGCTGGGGCTTGCGGCTGGGTCTAACTACGGCGACGTAGTTGACGCTACTGTCGCTAGTAACGAGATTCCGATAGGCCTACGGGTCGGTGGCGTAGTTGAACTCGATGTCTCACGCACTTACCCGATCTCCGATGAGGTGAGCGGCGTGGTAGTGGTCGCGCGTGGCACGGAGGACGTTGGAGTAGAGGCTGACTTCGGGTCCATTACTGCGCGCTTGACTGATGACCATCGCGAGCAGCAGCCCACCTAGGAGTTCCTTCTTTGAGGCGCGCGCCTAAGTGGCTGGGGGACCGTGCGGCGCCAGCCCTCATGGCAACGGCCGCGGCGCTAGCCGTATGCGTTGCTTCGTCACCACTTCGGACGATCTATCAGCGGTTCACCGTCTTTCCCAACATTCCCGCCGATGTGCTTGGGCTCCGTGTCACGCTGGTAG
This sequence comes from Jatrophihabitantaceae bacterium, assembly GCA_051984825.1. Classification (GTDB taxonomy): domain Bacteria; phylum Actinomycetota; class Actinomycetes; order Mycobacteriales; family Jatrophihabitantaceae; genus DASXRA01. The sequence continues at coordinate 5,327 of JBPYES010000556.1, read as the reverse complement.
CCCTGACGAATGACGCGCTGATGGCAGCGTTCTTCTTCCTAGTTGCCGTGGAGGTGAAGCGAGAAGCGGCCCGTGCTCGACGGAGTGGACGGTCCAGCCTGCTGGCTCCAGTGGTGTGTGCCGCTGGTGGGATGCTGGCTCCGGCTTGTCTGTACCTCCTCCTCAATGCGGGCACACACACGCTAAGAGGTTTCGGCGTACCGATGGCGACGGACGTCACGTTCGCTGCTGCCGCGATGGCGCTCGTGGTGCCGATGAGGTCTCCGGCGCGACTGTTCCTCCTCACCCTTGCGGTCGCCGACGACGTCGGTGCCATCTTGGTGATCGCTATCGCATACCCCCGGAGCGTCCACGTGCCATGGCTGGCGGCGCTTGCTGCGCTGTTACCAATACTTTGGTTCACCAGGGGAATGTGGTACCCACATCGATCGGCTCGGATCGTGATCGCCGTCGCGACGTGGGTTGTATTTGAAGCGAGCGGAGTTAGCCCCGCTATGACGGGCGTGTGCTTCGCCATGTTCCAACCGGACGATCCGAAGTCAATGCGCTGGCCTACCAGCGACAGCACAGCCCGCGCAACAAGCAGGCCGCACGCGCGCATGGAGTTAGCAGTCGCGTGGGGCGTTCTACCCCTATTCGCGCTCGTGAATTCCGGAGTCCCTATGCAAACCGTCCTGTCGCGCGACACCATGACGTCACCGGTCTTCTGGGGAGTCGCGCTCGGGTTTGTGATTGGTAAACCGATCGGGATCGTGCTCACGGGCGCGCTCATCCGTAGCCGTCATGTCTCGCGGCGGATCAGGCTTGACTTGTCCACGGCGAATTTGCTCGGAGTCGGGGCCTTCGGCGGCGTAGGGTTCACGGTCGCACTGTTCGTCAATCACCTCGCATTCTCCGGAACGTCACTCGAGGCTATCGGTCGAGTGGCCGTCCTTAGTGGAAGCGTGGCATCGGCGGTTGTCGGCATTGTCGTGCTCCGCGCGTTCAGGGTTAGACCAGCTACGCCGGCAGCTCCGGGTATGCAACCAAGTTCCTAACTGACAGGCCCCGGAGCCGAAGGCAGCGCAAGCCAACGCGCCCTCTCAACATGTGCACATGGAATCAGGCAGCGCGCTGACTTCCGGTCGCGGCGCATCGCCGGATTGCGCGGCGGGCCCGGTGGTGTTGGTCAGGTTTGCGCGGACGCCGTCAAAGCCGTGCCGGTGCGGGCAGTGTCCACGCTCGGTCACTTGGACCATTTCTTGTACTGGCTGTCGAACGCGGCCTTCTGCGTACTTACGCCGCATCTGAGAGTGTCAATTGCCAAGTCCGCTACCCAGAACCCGTTGAGTCACTTATCTGTAGGTGCGTCGACGGCCTCTGGTTGATTTGAGGTGATTCTGGTGCCCAGTGCTATGGCCCGGCTGTAGTTCATGGGACGAGCCATTCCACAGGGATCCGACGGGCCTAGTGCGTGCCGGTGACTGATAGCGGTGAATTCTGGCCGTGCGGTTGCGTACCGGTCACTACGGGTCTACTGTCCGTAGCCGCGAGACCGGTGCGGCTGTAGCTTGTGCCAGTCAGTGGGGCGGTCAGGCTGCTGCGCTTGGCTGATTCGGCGAGCCGGGGGGCGCCGCATGGGGGCTGCGTTATGCACGGGGTCGGCGCGGGAGGGGTATCCGCGGGGACCGCCTCGGGTTCGCCTGATGTACGACGCGTTCTGTCGCCCACCGCAAATTCCTGCGAGCTTGGCATCGCCCCCGCCATTGATTTGCCGGACTTCAGCAGTGGTGCTTTCTTTAGCCGCATGTCATGCAGTTGATCAGCCGTGGATACGTCCGCTCATCTGCTCGCATGCGTTCTGGTAATACCCAATTGGGGGGATTGTAGCTGTGTCCAAGCATCCGGCGCGAAGGCGCCTTCGCATCTCGATCAAGAAGATTGCAATTCCAGTCCTGGTAGCGGCTGTCGTGACTTTGGGGATTGCCGGCGCTGCGTCGGCAAACCTGCCCGGCAGCAGCTTCGAAGGCAACGACGGCAACCTTGTCGTCGACACGTCCGGAAACACCGACTGGGCCAACGTGCCGGGCCGGAACACCGGCATCGACAACCCCTCTGGTAGCACTGACAACGCCTTCGGGCAGGGCACCAAGGAAGACAATGCGGCCGTGACGGTGGTCGACGGCTCGATCCCGCCGAACAAGAACGACCTGACCCGCTTCTACGAGGCCTCCTCGCAGGCCAACAACGGCGACATCTTCCTGGACCTCGCGTGGGAACGCCTGACCAACATCGGCAACGCCAACCTCGACTTCGAGATCAACCAGAACACGACCCCAGGATTCACCGGCAGCACCACCGGGCCAGTGACGCTGAACCGCACCGCTGGCGACCTGCTGGTGACCTATGACTTCAGCGGCAGCGGCACACCGACACTCGGGCTCAACACGTGGCTGACCGCAGCGGCCGGCAACACCGTCGCCCAGTGCTTCTCGGCGAACAGCCTGCCGTGTTGGGGCAAGCACGTCGCGCTCAACGGCAGCGACTCCGAAGGTGCGGTGAACACCGTCCCGGTCACCGAGCCGTTCTTGAACACGACGCTGGGGGTGGGACTGTTCGGTGAGGCAGCGATCAACCTGACGGCGGCCGGCGTGTTCCCGCCTGGTGTCTGTGAGGCGTTCGGCAGCGCGTTCGCCAAGAGCCGTTCGTCTTCATCGTTCACGGCGGAGATCAAGGACTTCATCGCCCCGATCGGCGTGAACGTCAGCAACTGCGGCACGATCACGATTCACAAGGTGACCGAGAACGGCGACAGCAGCTTCGGCTACACGACAACCGGCGGGTTGAGCCCGTCAACGTTCAGCCTGAGCAACGGCGGCAAGCAGCAGTACCAACCGGTCAACGCCGGAAACTACAGCGTCACTGAGAACCTGACCGCGGCGCAGCAGACGGCCGGCTGGACGTTGAAGAGTTTGAGCTGCACCGCGACTGGCCCCGGCACAAGTGCCACGCCGAGCGGAGCGACCGTCAACATCACCATGGGCTTGGGCGGCAACGTCGATTGCATCTACACCAACCACATCAACTTCAACCCCACTATCGCGACGACGCTGTCCGCGACGACGGCGAATCTCGGTGACACGATCCACGACTCGGCGACGCTAACCGGCGCGAGCCCGGCCGCAGGCGGGAGCGTCACCTACCACGCCTACGCCGGGCAGAACACCTGCACCGGCACGGACCTGCTCAACAGCACGGTGACGGTGACCAACGGCGTCGTGCCGAACTCGGCCAACTTCACCCCGTCGGCGGCTGGCTATTACAGCTTCCAGGCCGTCTACAGCGGTGACGCCAACAACAACGGCGCGACGAGTGTGTGCTCGAGCGAGCAACTGCTCGTCAAGACCAACCCGTCGATCACGACCACCCTGTCGGCGACACCGGTCCCGGTCGGCTCCGTGGTGCACGACTCCGCGAGCCTGAACGGTGCCACGAGTGACGCCGGCGGCACGGTGACCTACACCGTCTACACCAACAACACCTGCACCCAGGGCGCGCGCGATGCCGGATCGGTGACCGTCACCAACGGCAGCGTGCCCGACTCGAACGCCCTGGCATTCAACAGCGCCGGGACGTTCTACTGGCAGGCCGTCTACAGCGGGGACACCAAGAACAACGGCGCGACGAGCGCCTGCACCAGTGAGACGCTGGTCGTCAACCCGCTCAACCCGTCGATCAGCACGACCCTGTCGTCGAGCAGCATCCCGGTCGGTGGCAGCGCGCACGACTCGGCGACGCTTAGCGGGGCCACCCCGAACGCCGGCGGCACCGTCACCTACACCGTCTACACCAACAACACCTGCACCCAGGGCGCGCGCGATGCCGGAACCGTGACCGTCACCAACGGCAGCGTGCCCGACTCGAACAGCCTGACGTTCAACAGCGCCGGGACGTTCTACTGGCAGGCCGCCTACAGCGGAGACTCCAACAACAACCCCGCCAGCAGCGTCTGCACCAGCGAGACACTGGTCGTCAACCCGCTAGGCCCGTCCATTGCCACCTCGCTGTCGGCGAACAACATCCCGGTCGGTACCAGCGTGCACGACTCGGCCACACTGAGCGGGGCCACCCCGACCGCCGGGGGCACCGTCACCTACACCGTCTACACCAACAACACCTGCACCCAGGGCGCGCGCGATGCCGGAACGGTGACGGTCACCAACGGTGCCGTGCCCGACTCGAACAGCCTGGCATTCAACAGCGCCGGGACGTTCTACTGGCAGGCCGCCTACAGCGGAGACTCCAACAACAACCCCGCCAGCAGCGTCTGCACCAGCGAGACGCTGGTCGTCAACCCGCTCAGCCCGTCGATCAGCACCACGCTGTCTTCGCCGATCGTTGACGTCGGTTCCAGCGTGCACGACTCGGCCACACTGAGCGGGACCACCCCGACCGCCGGGGGCACCGTCACCTACACCGTCTACACCAACAACACCTGCACCCAGGGCGCCCGCGATGCCGGAACGGTGACGGTCACCAACGGTGCCGTGCCCGACTCGAACAGCCTGACGTTCAACAGCGCCGGGACGTTCTACTGGCAGGCCGCCTACAGCGGAGACGCCAACAACAACGGGGCCACGAGCCTATGCACGAGCGAGACGCTGATCGTCAACAAGCTCCAGCCGACCAATAGCACCGCGCAAAACCTGATCCCGAACGACAACTTCACCCTGTCCGGCGGCTTCAACCCGACCGGCACGATCACGTTCAACCTCTACGCACCCAGCGATGCAACGTGCTCCGGGACGCCGGCACTGACCCAGACCGTCAACGTCAACGGCAACGGCACCTATTCGACCACCAACACCACCTTCGTAGCCTCCACCGAAGGCACCTGGCGTTGGGCGTCGAGCTACACCGGCGATGCCAACAACGAGCCCACCGGCTCAACATGCGGCACCGAACAATTCACCATCCTCAACCACTGACAGGAGACGCAACGGGGGCCGACCGGCATGCCGGTCGGCCCCCCGCATGAGCCAAGTCGCCCGACTGCGCAGGCCGACGACCAGTCTGGGACGCGGTTTTCGTTCGGTCTATGGATCGATGGTGTCGGCTCGCCAGCGGTCACCTGTCCACCTGGTCGGGCCCACAGCCGGCGCGATCATCGCCGTCGGAGTCGCGTAGGTGCTGCGCGGTCCCGCCAAGGCCCAGGAGGCGATTGCCGCCGAGGCAACGCCGCTCGAGCGAGGCGTGTAAGCGGCGCTCGGCAGTCGGCTTGTTTCGGATCAGGCCGGCTGTACGGCGGAGGCGCGAAGGGCGGTCATGACGACCTCGGCGACCTCGGC
>JBPYES010000555.1:0-2772 GCA_051984825.1 Jatrophihabitantaceae bacterium | reverse complement strand
CAGTCGGTGTATTCGCTGAACAAGGCCGAGTTGCACCGCATCGGGCAGGCCAATCTGCGGATCGGGCAGACCACCCGGATGCCGAACGGTGTCACCGTGACGTTCGACGGCTGGGTGCCCTGGGTGAGCCTTCAGGTGTCGCACGACCCGACGCAGGGGTTCCTGCTGATCGCTGCGGTGGCCGCCGTCGTCGGGCTCATCGGGTCGCTGGCGGTGCGCCGCCGCCGGCTGTGGCTACGAATCACCCCGGCGCCTGCTGAGAAACCAGCCTCGCCTACGGTTGTGGCGGTGGGCGGGCTGGCCCGCAGCGACACGGGCAACTTCACCACGGAGTTCGCCGGCACGCTGTCCCGGCTGCGCGACGCCGCGACGCCGGTCGAGCCGGCGCTCGTCGGCGCAGGGAAGGAGTGACGGTGGCGGTCAACTCGGGACTGGCGCACCTGTCCGACGGGCTGTTTACCACGGCGATCGCCACGTACGCCGTCGCCATGGCGTGCTACACCGCCGAGTACGCGTTCGGCCGTCGCGGCCGAGTCGCAGCCACGTCACGGGTCCAGGCGCGGGTGCTTGTCGGGGCAGGCGGACCACCCGTCGAGCAGCAGGGCGCCGAGCCGCCGGCTCCGTCCGGCAGCGACCGGCGCCCGGCCGGGGACCGGCTCGGACGGCTCGCTGTCCTCCTCACTGTCCTGGGCGCCGCGATCCACATCAGCTCCATCACGCTGCGCGGCATTGCCGCCGATCGCGTGCCATGGGGCAACATGTACGAGTTCTCCTCCGTGGTGGGCGTCATCGCGATACTCGCGTTCCTCGGCGCGTTGTGGCGGGCGCCGCAGATCCGCTACATCGGCGTGTTCGTGATGCTGCCGGTGATCTTGCTGATGTTCCTGGCAGGCACGGTGCTCTATGCCAAGGACGCCCCGCTCGTACCGGCGCTTCAGTCGTATTGGCTCGCGATCCACGTGACGGCGGCGGCGGGCGCGGAGGGCATTCTCATCACGAGCGCGGTGTTCACGGTGCTGTTCCTGATCCGGCAGCGCTATGACGTGGTGACTGCTCGGGTCGGCCGGCTGCGCTTCCCGGTGACGCTCGGCGCGCGGTTGCCCGCGCCGGAGACCCTCGACAAGGTCGCATACCGCACCGTGGCGTTCGCGTTCCCGATCTACACGTTCGGGGTCATCGCCGGCGCGATCTGGGCCGAGGCGGCGTGGGGCCGGTACTGGGGCTGGGATCCCAAGGAGACCTGGGCGTTCATCGCGTGGGTCATCTACGCCGCGTACCTGCACGCCCGGGCGACGGCCGGGTGGAAGGGCCGTTCCGCCGCCTGGATCAACCTACTCGGCTTCGGCGCGATGACGTTCAACTTCTTCGTGGTGAACATCGTCATCTCCGGACTGCACTCTTACGCCGGATTGAATTAGAGGCGCGACGATAGGCGCTCGCGCAAGCACGGGCGACCCTGGGGACCGCATGCACGGGAGCGATGAGCGCTCGCGCGAAGAGCCCCGCCGCCGCGACGCGGCCCGCGCGACAGCGCGGAGCGGTGCGAGGTATCCGCCCCTTGGGGGCGGTGCCGAGCGTCGCCCAGGCGGGATAAGTCAGGCGTCGGAGGTGCGGGCGATCGTGGCGCTGGCCCGGCGGACGGCGCGCACCGGTCCCTCCGGCAGCACGTCAGCCAGGAAGTCGTAGCCGTGCGCGAACACTCCGGCGGCCCGCGATCCGGACCTGGCGCGCTCTTGCGTGGCGGTCAGCCAGTCGGCAAGGTCACCCCAGCCCGGCGCCGCGAGGGACCCGCCCACCTGCTGCACCGACAGCGCAGCGCACAAGTTGGCGAACGCGAGCCGGTGCCGCAGTGGCCACTCGCGCAACGTCCCGAGGATGAACGCCGCGGAGAACACATCGCCCGCGCCCGTGGCGTCGACCTCCTTGACCGGCAGGGACGGCACCCACTCCTCCTCGCCGGTTGTCGAGTCGATCGCGATGGACCCCTGCCCACCGCAGGTCACCACGGCGATCGGCACCGCATCGGCGAGCCGCAGCAGCGCTGCGCGCGGGTCGGCCGTTCTGGTGTACGCCATCGCCTCGTCGCTGTTCGGGACGAATGCGTAGAAGTTGTCGAGCTGATTGAGCAGGTCGGCCGACCACTGCTCGCTCGGGTCCCAGCCGACATCGCCGAAGAGCCGCATCCCCTGCGCACGGGCCTTCGCCACCCAGTCCTCGCAGCCGTCGCCCAGATGCGCCACCGCGGCAGCCGCCGGCGGCGGATCGCCCACCATCTCGCTCGGCGGCACCGGCAACGGGTGGCTGTGCGTGACCATGGCACGATCGCGCTGCACTGCAAGCGACACGGTGACCGGCGAGTGCCAGTCCGCGAAACGCCGCGACCGGGACAGATCGACGCCTTCCTGCTCGGACAGGGTGCGCCACAGGAAATCCCCGTAGAGGTCGTCGCCGAAGCCGGCTGCCAGGCTGGTTTGCAGCCCGAGTCGGCTCGCCGCGACGGCCAGGTTCGCGATCCCGCCGGGGCAGGTGCCCATGCCCTCGGCCAGCACCTCAGTGCCACGCTCGAGCGGCCCGGCGAGGCCGGTGAGCACCACGTCGACGAACACGGTGCCCTGGAGGAAGACGTCGAATTCCATGTGAACGGTTTACTCTCTGATCGCATCGGTGAGCATCTGTCGCTTGCGGGAGTCTCAGGCAGGACGGCTGCGATGGCGGCATGAAGCTGGCGGTTCTGGGCGGTGGCGGGTTCCGCGTCCCCCAGGTGTACGGCGC